>JAEUKM010000299.1 GCA_016793085.1 Rhodospirillaceae bacterium | reverse complement strand
CCGCACTGCCAAAGGGCCCCGCACCGTTTGTGGCCCTGACCGCCTCGCCTATCATCCGCCATCCATTTGCATTGGGGGATTCCGACATGACCGACGCTACCATCACACGCCGCGACGCCCTGGCCGTCACCGCCGCCGCGGCCGCGCTCAGCACCACAGCTTCCGCCGACGACGCCATGACCGTGTTCGTCACAGGCTCCAACCGGGGCATCGGCTTAGAGTTCGTCAAACAGTACGCGGCCAAGGGCTGGAACGTCATCGCCACCACGCGCAGTCCCGACAAAGCCGATGAGTTGAAGAAAGTCGCAGCCAGCCACAAGAACGTCACCATCGAGGCGCTGGATGTGTCCAACAATGCCTCGGTTGACGCCTTGGCGGCGAAGCTGAAAGGCAAGCCTATCGACCTTCTGATAAACAATGCGGGCATTACCGGTGACTTCAGCAACCCCAAGCCGCAAAGTTTCGGCACGCTCGACTTCGCCGAGGCCGACAATTTCCTGCACACCAACGCGCTGGGGGCCCTGAAGGTCACCGAGGCGTTTTATGAGAACGTAAAACTGGGCAAGGGCAAAAAGATCGTCGCCGTCACGTCGCTGGCGGGTTCCTTCGGCGCCAAGTTCGGCGGCGGCATTCCCGGCGGCTACTGGTACAAGATCAGCAAGGCGGCGCTGAACGCCGCCATGGTGAACGTGTCCATGGACGCGGCCAAGGACGGCGTCATCGTCGCCCTGCTCTCGCCGGGCACGGTGCGCGTGGAAAAGATCGCCAATGCCCGCATGCCGGGGCTGATTGAGCCGGTGGAAAGCATTGGCGGCATGATTAAGGTGATCGACGGCTTGCAGCCGTCCGACGCCGGGGCCATCATCCGCTACACCGGCGACCGCCAGCCCTACTGACGCCGGAGGCACACATCATCCTGGGGAGGATGCCATGAGCGAGCAGGCCACACGCAATTCCACGACACGCCGCACGGTTTTGCAGGGGGCCGCGGCCCTCGCTCTCGCCTCCGGTCCAGGCACCGCATCGGCCGCCGACAGCCCAGGGACTGTCTTGATCACCGGGGCCAGTCGCGGCATTGGGCTTGAGTTCGCCAAGCGCTATGCCGAGGACGGCTGGCAGGTCATCGCCACCGCGCGCGACCCGAAAAAGGCCGAGGCGCTTCAGGCTCTGGCCAAGGCCCATAAAAACCTGCGCCTGGAAACGCTGGACGTTACCGACATCAAGGCCATCGACGCGTTGGCGGCCAAGCTAAAGGACGTGCCCATCGACGTGCTGCTAAATAACGCGGGCATATCGGGCGGCGCCGAAAAGCAGAAGATCGGCAGTATCGATTACAGCGTGTTCGACGACGTGATGCATACGAACGTTCTAGGGCCGATCAAAATGGCCGAGGCCTTCACGCCGCACGTGGCCGCCAGCAAGCAGAAGAAAATCGTCAGCATCAGTTCCACCGAAGGCTCTCTGACGCTGATTTCGCCGCGCCCGGACGTGAACAGCATTTTCTACCGCGCCAGCAAGTCAGCCCTGAACATGTCCATGATCAACATGGCCAAGGCGCTGAAGGACAAGGGCATCATCGTCACCATGCAGTCGCCGGGCCTGGTGTCTACCGATTTCGTGGGTAGCTTGCGCCTGCCCATCATGATCACGCCGCAGCAAAGTGTCGCCATGACCATGCCGATCATCGCCCGGCTGACCATGGAGGATACGGGCAAGTACTATCGCCATACCGGCGAAGTGGCGCCCTGGTAACTGCCTTAAACCGGAGCACAACCATGAGTGACGACATCACACGCCGCGATGCCCTGACAGCTTCGGCCGGATTCACCGCCATGCTGGGCCTGGGCTTCTGGACGGAAGCAGCGGCAGCGGACAGCGCGGGCACGGTGCTGGTGACGGGTGCTTCGCGCGGCATCGGGCTTGAATTCGTCAAGCAATACGCGGCCAAGGGCTACACGGTCATCGCTACGGCGCGCGACCCGGCCAAGGCCGCCGACCTGCAAGCGTTAAGCAAGGCCAACCCCAACATCCGCCTGGAGCGGCTGGACGTGCTGGACCATGCCAGCATCGACGCGCTGGCTGCAAAGCTGAAAGGCACGCCCATCGACATTCTGGTGAACAACGCCGGCATCGGCGGCGGCGGCGCCAACCAGATTTTCGGCAAGATCAATTACGCCGTCTTCGACGACGTGATGAAAACCAATGTCGAGGGGCCCTTGAAGATTTCCGAGGCCTTCATCGAGCACGTCGCGGCCAGCAAGCAGAAGAAGATCATGATGGTCTCCTCCAGCCAGGGTTCGGTGGCCAGCGTGCGTTCGCCCAGCCTCTACTTCTACCGCGCCAGCAAGTCGGCCCTGAACATGGTCACGGTCAACATGGCTCTGGCGGTGAAGGACAGGGGCGTGATCGTGGGTATGGTGGCGCCCGGAGCCACCGACACGGATTTCATGGTGGAAGTGCGCGGGCGCATTCCGCTGGGCAAGCCCGAAGAGCGCACCGCAGGCATGATCGCGCAGATCGACGCCTTCACCATGGAGAAAACCGGCAAGTTCTACGAATGGAACGGCGAGCAGATTCCTTGGTAGGAATCTCAAGCGCTACTCTTACTTCGGCTGCTGGCGCTTGAAGCCGTCGGCGCTGATGCGCTCCTTGCTGCCCTCGTAACGCGCGAATTCGGGGTACGGATAGACGGGGCGCGAGAAGGTTTCGTTGCCCACGGCGTCCTTGTGCGTGCCGAGCAGACTGTCGGGCGCGCGGCCCAGTTCCACCCACTGCTCGATGGCGGTAATGAAATCGAAGGAATTGACGCCAGGCCCGCCGCCGCAATGGTCCATGCCCGGCACCATGAACAGCCGGGCCGTGTCCGAGATCGCATCAGGGCCGCCCATGGCGGCCGTCGCCGACTCGAAGTAGTCCACCGTGCTCAAGGCCGTGCCGTCCTGCCAGCCGTGATAGATGATGATGCGCCCGCCCCGGTCGCGGAAGCCGCGCAGATCGGGGTTAAAGCCAGACGTGATGTGCAGCATGAAGTTCATGCGCTCGGCGTCGGTGTCGAGGTTGAACTGATCGAGCGTATAAGCCGGGCCCGGGTCTTCAGCGAAGGCAATAAAGCGTAAGTTGTTCTCAGCCAGTTTCAGGTACTGACCGGCCCCGCCGTCCGAGGTCACGATGGTCCCCAGCCAGCTCAACTCGCCGCCCGGCATGAGCCCGCCCGGCGTGACATGCGTGCCGTCGGAGGTGGCCGGCCCGGTGTAGATTTTGCGCGCGGCCTCCACTTGCGTTTCGGTCAGGCAATCGGTGCGCCGGATCAGGTCGCCCGAGCCCAGCCCCGTGCATTGCAGCTCGGCCGGGTCGAAATCGCATTCGCGCGGGTCTTCCAGAATGCCGTCCGCCAGTCCGTCCTTGGCGTCGCACTTCTTCATCACGGCGGCGCGGATGAGGTAGACGTGATCAGGCGTCAGGATCGAGCGGCCGCTGTCGGTCAGGTTGGCTTTGCCCGACCAGTAGAAGTTCAAAGCGCCGGCCTTAGAGGCCACGGGTGCGCCTGCGATGATGCCGTCGAAATCAGCCGGAAAGCGCTGCGCTGCGACCAAACCTTGGCGACCGCCGGTGGAGCAGCCCCGGAAGTAGGATTGCGTGGCGTTAACGCCATGGAACGCGCGCAGGATGGCCTTGGCCGCGACGGCGGTGACGTGCGTGGCGCGGTAGCCAAAATCAATCTCGGCATCGCGGTTGTTGTAGGCCCATACCGTGTCCAGGATGGTCCCCGTGTGGCCCATGTCGGTCGCGACCGTGACATAGCCGCGTTTCAGCGCGTCGTTGGCTTCGTCGATCATGATGACGCCGCAGTAGGCGCGGCAGCCCTGCATGAACAGCTTGCCGTTCCAGTTGTCGACCGGCAACCGCAATTCAAAGCCCACGTTGGGCGCGATGTTGCCGCGCACCCGGCAATGACTGGGCGCTTCGGGCGTGGAGGCGACCAGGCTTGCGGAAATGACCGAGGTGGGCGCGTCGGGAATCCCTGAGAAGTTCATGCGCGTGAGGTCGGCGCACGCGACGATGGGGCCGATGCCGCCGCGGCCATCCTGAGCGAATGCGGGCGTTCCCACCGCGGCTACAACCAACACCAGGGCGGACAAAAAACGGATCACGGATAAACTCTTTGATGGGTTGCGGTCAGCCGAAGACCGATTGCAGCAAGCGTACAACATGAGCCTGACCCAGGGGATCGAGTTTCACGCCCGTGGCCGAGAAGTAAACGTTCAGGTTGTTGGTGGCGTCCTGCTTCTGAAGGGCCACCGCGCGCATTTCGTCGGTTTCAGTGTCGATCACCAGGCTGTACATGGCCAGCATCTGCAACTGCTCCATGTCCAGCTCGCACTGCTTGATGCGGTTGCGCAGTTCGCTGGCGGTTTCCAGTTCCTCGCCGCCCATGTCGGTGTTGATGATGAAATCCTTGAAGTTGGTGCGGCAGGTGCGCAAGGGCTCGACGAACGAGCGCTGCCAGTCGCGCGACAACTTGATGGCGGCCCCCAGGTAGCGCGCGAGGTAGTTGCCGGGCGTGCCGCGCCGGGCCAGCCACAGGCAGAACATGATCATGGTCACATCCGCGCCCAGGCGGTTCTGCAAGGCCAGGCACGATTTTTCCACGTCCGGCTCGTTGTAGGCCCAGAGCGCGAAATCCCAGAGCGGGTTCCCTTTGGCGATTTCGGAGGTCTGGGTTTTGGTCATGACTTCGGGGCTGATGAAATTCATTTTGGCCTGCGACGGTTGGTTTTTTTGTTGGGACGGATACGGCTGTCAGCATCCTCGCCGGCGGCAGGTTCGCCCCATCGCCGTACCAGGCCGCTGTCGATGTCGAAAAGGTCCAAAACACGCCCGACGCTGTGGTTGATCATATCATCGAGCGAGACGGGAAGCGCGTAAAAGGCGGGCATCGGTGGGGCGACGATGGCGCCCATTTCGGACACCGCCGTCAGCGTGCGCAGGTGACCTACGTGCAGCGGGGTTTCGCGCACCATTAAAACGAGGCGACGCCGTTCTTTCAGCACTACATCGGCGGCGCGCGTCAGTAACGAAGATGTGACACCCGAGGCGATCTCGGAGACGGTGCGGATGGAACACGGCGCGATGATCATGCCGCGCGTCTTGAACGAACCCGAGGCAATGGCCGCGCCGATATCGGCGTTATTGTAGACCACGCCCGCCAGGGCCTTTGCGTCTTTCAGTTTCGTTTTGGTTTCATAGGTCAGTGTCAGGACCGCAGCCTTGGACATCACCAAGTGCGTTTCCACGCCCGCGCCGCGCAAGGCTTCCAGCAGCCGCAGGCCGTAAACGATGCCCGAGGCGCCGCTAATGCCGACGATGAGACGGTTCTGACCGGTCGATGTTTTCATAAAAAAGCAGCCAAATCAGCGCTTTCGGGCGCTCCACGGGGCAGCGGGCCGCATAGCTCACGGATCGCGACCAACAAGCAGGAGGTATCGCACAAGGCATATTTCCGTGAGGTTAAGACCGGTTAGTATGGGGCCTCTCCCCAGAATCGCCCTTGACCCCAATATAAAGGTATATTTATATGCCAAATGCGCGGACGGCGCGCAGGATTGGTGTGGGATCGTCGTCACGGAGAGGGACTATTCTCGATTTACGTTCATATCTGGCGGCTGAAAAGGCGTCGGTGTTCCGACCGGCCCAGGCGCTGTCGACGGTGCATGAAATCACCGCACTTCAGTACGCCCTGGAAAAGCAAGGCCGCCACCCCATCGTTGTTGTCGAGAAGCCCACGCTCGCCAACGGCACAACCAGCGATATCCCGGTGGTCTGCAACCTGACGGCCAGCCGCGCGCTCGTGGCCGGCGCTTTAGGTATCAACGATCACCGCAGCGCCGCGCCCATTTACGCCAAGAAAACCGGCAACCCCATCGCGCCCAAGGTTGTGAGCGCCAAGGACGCCCCCGTGCAGGAGATCGTGCTGGAAGGCGACAAGGCCGACCTGACCCTGCTGCCCGCCTTGAAGCAGCACATGTTCGATCCGGGTGCGTATCTCACCGCCGCCCACGCCACCACCTATGACCCCGATACGGGCGTGGACAACACCGCCATTCAGCGCTGCTGGGTCAAATCCAAGTCGCGCATGAGCTATTACCCCTACCCGGCCTCGCACAATAACCGGAACATGCGGAAATTCTGGGCCAAGGGCCAAGACTGCCCCGTGGTGTTCTGGATCGGCCATCACCCCGCCGTGCTGATGGGCACGCAGGCCAAGCTGGGCTACCCCGAAAGCCACTGGTCCGCCTGCGGCGGGCTGATCGGCGAGCCTTTGCGCGTCGTGCCCAGCCGCACCTTCGGCGACAAAATCATGGTGCCCGCCGACGCCGAGATCGTGATTGAAGGCTACGCGCTGAAAGACCAGTTGGAGGCCGACGGCCCCTTCGGCGAATACACAGGCTATTCCGGCCCGCAAGTGGCCGCGCCCGTAATCCAGGTGACCTGCATCACCATGCGCAAGAACGCGCTGTACCATGACTACGGCTCCGGGCTGACCGACATGCTGGTGCCCGACAACATGGCCATGGAAGGCAAGGTCTACAGCCTTGTTAAAGCCGTGGCCCCGAGCCTCGTCAACGTGCACGTGCCCGCCCAAGGCCGGCGCTTCCATGCCTATCTGCAGTTCGCCAAGCCCGGCCCCGGCGAAGTGCGCGACGGTTTAACGGCCGCGCTGGCGTATCGTCGTCTGAAAATGGTCATCGCGGTCGATGACGACATCGATCTGTTCGACGACAGCGAAATGATGTTCGCCCTGGCGACCCGCGTGCAGTGGAGCCGTGACAGCTTTGCCATCGACGGCCTGTCGGGCTCGCTGCTCGATCCCTCGACGCCCGCGGGCTCCAAGACGCTCTCGAAAATGGCCATCGACGCAACTTTTCCCCTGCCCCCTTTCGCAGGCGCACCCAGCCCCGTGCCGCCCCGCTCGAAGGTGCCCGAGGCCGCATTTACAAGTGCGACCAAGGCGTTGGCGGGTATTGATATGTCGGAGTGGCCGACCCTATGAGCCAATCCAAAACGAACATCGAAAACATTCCTGCTGGCGCCCCGTGGGAGAAAACTGGCAACACGTCGTGGACACAGTGCCCGTCGTGCAAAGGCTGGTTCCATGTGGGGCCAGGGATTCTGAACCGCCCGGACGTGAAGTTGCACTGCCCCACTTGCAGTGCCGATTTCAGCCAGTCCGACGCGGCGCGGATCATTAAGGCGGGTTAGCACCCCCGTTAACAGGACATCCGAGGACGATCATGAACGCGATTACTTTCGACCGCTCCAGAGCCAAATTTCCCGTCGTGGAAGTGGCGACCAGCCACATCAACGGCGTCACCCTCTCTGCTGGAAATGGCGGCGAGCGGTTGCCTGTGTTCAGCCCGGCCTCGGAAGACGTGATCGCGCACCTGAAGGAAGCCGACAAGGCCGAGGTGGACGCCGCCGTGCGCGCGGCGCGTGAAGCCTTCGACAAGGGCCCCTGGCCGCGCATGAGCACCGACGAGCGCAAGCGCATCATGCTGCAGATCAAACAGAAGTTGATCGAGCACGGCGACGAGATCGCCTACCTCGAAACGCTGAACGCGGGCCTGACCAATACTTATGTGCGCGGCTTCCACGTCAACCGCATGGGCCAGAACTTCGAGTTCTTTGCCGAAGTGGCCAGCCAGGCCTCGGGCGATGCCTACCTGCAAACCAAGCCGTATCTTTCCGTCGTCACGCGCGAGCCCATCGGCGTCGGCGCGCTGATCGGCCCGTGGAACGCGCCGATTGCCCTGTGCAGCATGAAGATCGCAAGCTGCATCGCCTTCGGAAATACCTGCGTGCTGAAACCTTCCGAGTTCACGCCGCTGTCTCTGCTGCGCGTGGTTGAGATCATCAACTCCACCGATATCCCCAAGGGTGTCGTGAATCTGGTGAACGGCCGCGGCCAGGTCACCGGCGACGCGCTCATCTCACATCCGGGCGTGGATGTGGTGTCGTTCACCGGCGGCACCACCACGGGCCGCGCCATTGCCTCGAAAGCGGGCCAGAACTTAAAGCCCGTGGCGCTGGAACTGGGCGGCAAGTCGGCCAACATCATCGCCAACAGCGCCAACCTGGAGCGCGCTCTCGACGGCGCGTTGCTCGGCATCTACTCGAACAACGGCCAGCAGTGCCTGGCCGGGTCGCGCATCTTGGTGCAAAGCAAGATCGCCGATGAGTTCATCGCCAAGTTCATCGAACGCTCCAAGCGCATCGTCGTCGGCGACCCGATGGACCCGAAAACGCAAATCGGCCCCGTCTGCTACGAAGGCCACATGAAGCGCGTGCTGAGCTACGTCGATGTCGCCAAAAGCGAAGGCGGCGAACTCTTGACCGGCGGCAAGCGTTACGCGGGCCAGCCCAAGGGCTACTACATCGAGCCCACGGCCGTGATTGCCAAAAGCAACACCACGCGCGTGTGCCAGGAAGAAATCTTCGGGCCTTTCGCCACGTTCCTGAAGTTCGATGAGATCGACGAAGCCATCAGCATCGCCAATGCGTCCGACTTCGGCCTGGTGGGCTACATCTGGTCCGAGCATCTGCCCACCGTGATGAAGGTGTCGCAGTCCGTGCGCGCGGGCACTATTTGGGTGAACACGCCGCTAACGCGCGAACTGAGGGCCCCCTTCGGCGGCTACAAGGATTCCGGCATCGGCCGCGACAGCGCGCAAGATTGCCTGATGTTCTTCACCGAAGCCAAGACAACCACGATACCGCTGCAAGACTTCCCCATGGCCAAGTGGGGCGCTTAAAGCCGCATAATCACCTGAAACGAAAATATCCCTACCGACGAGGAGAAACGACCATGCAAAAGCAACTGATGAGCCAGCCCGAGTTTTTCAAGGCGCTGGAAGCCGCCCGAACCCCCGTGCACTCGGGCGGCCATCCCTTCAGCACCACCTGGGCGAAGGGCGAACTGAGCCTGAAACAGATCGGCTATTGGGCCGTTCAGCACTTCTATTACATCGACCCGATCCCGCAGCAGTTCGCCATGTTCTTCTGCCGCCTGGACGACCTGGAAGCCAGACAACATATGTTGGAAAACCTGCTGGGTGAGGAAAATCCGGCCAATCCGTCTAAGCGCCATCCCGATCTTCTGGTGAAGTTCGGCAAGGCCTGCGGCTTGAAGGAAGAAGACTTCTACGCCGCCGAGGAACAGGGCCGCATCCTGCCCTCCACCCGCGCGATGCGGTCGTGGATTTGGGAACTGGTGAACGTGCGCCACCTGGTTGAAGGCGCTGCCGGTATCATGGTGGCGCTGGAAGGCCAACTGCCCACCCTGTACCCCAAGTACGTGGACGCCATGCGCAAGATGGGCCTGACCGACGACGACATGGAATTTTTCCATGTGCATATCGTCGGCGACGTGGAACATGCCGACGTGGGCCTGGAAATCACCTCGCACTACGCGACGACGCCGGAATTGCAGCAGAAGGCCATCTCGGCGGTGCGCGCTTCGACCGAAATGCGCTGGCGCATGCTCGACGGGATCTTTGAATCCGTCGTCATGAAAAAAGCCGCCGAGTAACGCCAAGCAGGTTGGACACAGCCGTGACCGCCACACCCACACTTCTTGATGCCGCCGGCAAGGTTGCCTTCGTGACGGGCGCGACCGGCGGCATCGGTAAGGCGTGTGTGGACATGTTCCTAGGCGCGGGCGCATCCGTGGTGGCGACAGGCCGCAGGGCCGTGGCTAACGACAACGCCCGCGTGCTGAAACTGTCGCTGGAAGTGACGGACGAAGCGCAAGTGGCCGACGCCATTGCCAAGACCAAAGCCCGCTTCGGCACCATCGACTATCTGGTGCACATGGCGGGCATGGTGGGCAAAGGCCGCCTCGACCAGCTCTCGCTGGCCGATTGGCGCACGGTCGTCGACACAAACCTGACGTCCGCGTTCCTGCTGATGAAGCACGCCTACCCCTTGTTGCGCAAACCGGGGGCCTCGGTCGTGCTGTGCGGCTCATCCAACGGCGCGAACGGCGGCAGCCACCTTTCGGGGGCTGCCTACGCTTCGTCGAAAGCCGCACTGGTGAATTTAACACGCTATGCCGCCAAGGAGTGGGCCCCGGACGGCATCCGCGTGAACATTTTATCTCCGGGCCCGGTTGATACCCCGATGCTGGACCGCCTCAGCGATATCCAGCATGAGGGACTGAAAGCTCAACTTCCCCTTGGCCGCTATGCCACCGCCGCTGAGTGCGCCGGTGGCGTGATGTTCCTGTGTTCCGCTCATGCCTCAAGCATGACCGGAACCAACATGAACGTCTCGAGCGGCTTGGTTCTGGACCGCTAAGGCAAAGCCCCAAGGCAAATCCCATGAATCGCATGACAAAACCCATCGCCGCTGTCGACGAAAATCTGGCCGTTCCGCTGTATCACCAGGTCTATCTGGTCTTACGCGAGAACATCCGCAACGGAAGCTACGGCGACAGCCCGGTACCTACCGAGGTGGAACTGTGCACCGCCTTCGGCGTGTCGCGCATCACCGTGAAACGCGCCATGCATGAACTGGCCAAGGAAGGCCTGATCGTCCGCCAGCGCGGACGCGGCACTTTCGTGGCGCAGTCCTCGCAGCCGGTGTTGCCGCAGCGCGATTCTCTGGAAGACCTGTTGCGCAACGTCAAGGCCATCGGCGCGGCCACCGAGATGGAACGCATCGACGGCGGCTTCATCCCGGCCTCCAACGATGTGGCGGCCAAACTGGCCTGCGAGCCGGGCGCGCAGATTTTTGCCATCAACCAGATCCGCCGCAACAACGGCGCGCCTATCGCGCTGATCCGCGCCTACGTGCCCGCCGATGTGGCCGAGCGCCTGGAAAACCGCGACACCAGCACCCAACCGATGCTGGCGCAGCTGTTGAACGCGGGCGTCAACGTGGCGCGCGCCGATCAGGCCATCACCGGCACCATCGCCGATCCCACCGTGGCCAATGCCTTGGGTGTGGACGTGGGCGCGCCGCTGATCCGCCTCACCCGCCTGGTGTTCGACAACCGCAACCGCCCGGTGGAGTGGCTGACGGCCCTGTACCGCGCCGACCGCTACGAATACCGCACCACACTGACCCGCGAGACCGTGGGCAGCCATACCGAGTGGCGCGCGGCCAGCTAGGCGGACCCACGAAGGCCGATAAGGCTGGAATTTAAGCTTAAATCTTCCT
>JAEUKM010000296.1 GCA_016793085.1 Rhodospirillaceae bacterium | reverse complement strand
ACATTCGTAAGCGTGCCTCCAGAAACGGGGGACGAATGTTAGAATCGGACCACTAGCCCCATGGCGGACAAAACCACGGATAAGATCACGGATTACAACGACTTCTGGCCCTACTACCTGCGCGAACACGGCAAGCCAGCTACGCGTGGACTGCATTACATCGGCACGGCCCTGGCCCTGCTGTGCCTCGTGTTTGGCTTACTCGGCAACGCGGCCTACCTGATCGCCGTGCCCTTCGCCGGTTACGGCTTCGCCTGGGTCGCGCACTTTTTCGTCGAGCACAACAAGCCCGCGACCTTCACCTATCCGGGCTGGTCGCTCTACAGCGATTTCCGCATGTTCGCCCTGGCCGTAACGGGACGCCTGAAGCCGCATTTGGAAGCGGCAGGCCTCGCGTAATTACTTCGCCTGATTATTTGGCAAGGCGTTTCAGTTCCGCCACCACCGCGTCGGCCATTTCTAATGTACCGACAGGTTTCTGGCCCGGCTCGACGATGTCGGCCGTGCGCACACCCGCCGACAGTACGTTCTGCATGGCTTTGTCGATCAGGTCGGCCTCGGCCCCCATGCTGAACGAATAGCGCAGCATCATGTTGAACGAGGTGATCATCGCCAGCGGATTGGCGATGCCCTTGCCCGCGATGTCGGGCGCTGAGCCGTGCACGGGCTCATACAACGCGGCCTGACGGCCATTGGCATCGGCAGCCCCCAAACTCGCCGAAGGCAGCATGCCCAGCGAGCCGGTCATCATGGAGGCGAGGTCGGATAAAATATCGCCGAACAGGTTATCGGTGACGATCACGTCGAACTGCTTGGGGTTGCGCACCAGCTGCATGGCGCAGTTATCGACGTACATGTGGCTGAGGTCGATATCGGAATACTCGGCCTTGTGCAGCTTGGTCACTTCGTCGCGCCAGACCACGCTGCTTTCCAGCACGTTGGCTTTGTCCACCGAGCAGAGCTTTTTGCCGCGCTTGCGCGCCAGCTCAAAGGCCGCGCGCGCCACGCGGATGATTTCGGGCGTGGAATAGACCTGGGTGTTGAAGCCGCGGCGGCCGATGCCGGGTAAATCCTCTATGCCGCGCGGCTCGCCGAAATAGACGCCGCCGATCAGCTCGCGCACGATCATGATGTCGAGATTGCGCACCAGTTCGGCTTTCAGCGACGACGCGGTTGCCAAGGCCTCCATGACGATGGCCGGGCGCAGGTTGGCGAACAGGCCCATCTCTTTGCGCAACCGCAACAGCCCGCGCTCGGGGCGCAGTTCGTAGGCCAGCGTGTCGTACTGGGGCCCGCCGATGCAGGCCAGGAGGACAGCGTCCGACGTCTTGGCCTGGGCAATGGTGGCGTCCGTCAGCGGCACCTTGTGCACGTCGTACGATGCGCCGCCAATCAGCCCTTCCGTGACCTCGAACTTTACATGGCCGGTGGATTGGACCCAGTCCATCACCTTGCGCGTGGCGGCCATCACTTCGGGGCCGATGCCATCACCGGCCAGGGACAGGATTTTACGCACAACAGCCATCGGGCACCTTTACCTTGAACGCGCCGGCAGAATTAAGCGTACAGCCAGGGCTGTTCGGCTTTCTGCTTGGCCTCGAAGGATGTGATTTTTTCGGCGTGTTGCAGCGTCAGTCCGATATCGTCCAGGCCGTTCAGGAGGTTGTGGCGGCGGGTGTCGTCGATCTCGAACTTGGTCACCGTGCCGTCGGGCGTGGTGATGGTCTTCTGCGCCAGATCCACCGTGAAATCGTTGCCCTTGGTGTTGCCCTTCTGCGCTTGGGCCGTCAGTTTGTCGATCTCGGCCTGGGGCAGCGTGATGCAGAGAATGCCGTTCTTGAAGCAGTTGTTGTAAAAAATGTCGGCGAAACTGGGGGCGATGATGCAGCGGAAGCCGAAATCCAACAGGCCCCAGGGTGCGTGCTCGCGGCTGGAGCCGCAACCGAAGTTGGCCCCGGCGATCAGCACTTTCGCATTTCTGTAAGGTTCCTGGTTCAGCACGAAGTCGGCCTTCTCGGAACCGTCATCGTTAAAGCGCATGTCGAACAGAACGGCTTTACCTAAGCCCGTGCGCTTGATGGTTTTTAAGAACTGCTTGGGCATGATCATGTCGGTGTCGACGTTGACCAGCGGCAAGGGTGCAGCAATGCCCTTCAAGATCGTGAACTTTTCCATCGTACGCTCCCGCAGCTTTGCTTGAACTTAATGACTGTTGCTTTTGCGGCGCGCGAACAGCGACAGCACCGCGAATTCCGCCAGGTCTTCCAGCTTGCCCGTGAAATCGGTGATCTCGAGGGGCTTGCGCGCCAACGCCCGGTCGGCGCGCGCCTGCCGGATAGCGGAAAGGTCCACCTCGATAGGTTCGACGCTGAAGGCCTGCAGGAGTGCTTTGGGGGCCATTATTGCACCTTCCGCACATCGGTGAGGTAGCCAGTGACGGCCGCCGCCGCCGCCATGCCGGGACTGAGGAGGTGCGTGCGCCCACCGCGGCCCTGGCGGCCCTCGAAGTTGCGGTTGGAGGTGGAGGCGCACCGTTCGCCCGGCTGTAGAATGTCGGGGTTCATGCCGAGACACATGGAGCAGCCCGGCTCGCGCCATTCGGCACCGGCGGCGATGAAGATTTTATCCAGGCCTTCTTCCTCGGCCTGGTGTTTCACAAGGCCGGAACCCGGCACCACCAGCATGCCCACGTGGGATGCGATCTTCTTGCCCTTCAGCACGGCGGCGACCGCGCGCATGTCTTCGATGCGGCCGTTGGTGCACGAGCCGATGAACACCTTGTCGATCTTCACCTTCTCCAGCGGCGTGCCCGGGGTGAGGCCCATGTATTCCAGCGCGCGTTTGGCGGCGGCTTTCTTGTTGGGGTCGGCGAAATCGTTGGGGTTAGGCACGTTGGCGGTGATGGGCAGCACGTCCTCTGGGCTGGTGCCCCAGGTAACGTGCGGCACGATTTCGGCGGCGTTCAGCCGAATCTCTTTGTCGAACACAGCACCCTCGTCGGTCTTCAGGGTCTTCCAATAGGCCACCGCCTGCTCCCACTGGCCCGCCTTGGGCGCGTGGGGTTTGCCTTTCAGGTATTCGAAGGTCTTTTCATCCGGCGCGATCAGGCCCGCGCGGGCGCCCGCTTCGATCGTCATGTTGCAGACGGTCATGCGGCCTTCCATCGACAAATCCTTGAACACCTGGCCGACGTACTCGACCACGTGGCCGGTGCCGCCCGCTGTACCCATTTTGCCGATGATGGCCAGCACCAGGTCTTTCGCCGTGACTCCCGTGGGCAGCGCGCCGTCAACCAGCACCCGCAGGTTCTTCGACTTCTTCATCTGCAGGGTCTGCGTGGCCAGCACATGCTCGACATCGGACGTGCCGATGCCGAACGCGAGCGCCCCGAAAGCACCATGTGTGGCGGTGTGGGAATCGCCGCAGACGATGGTCTTGCCGGGCTGGGTCAGGCCCTGCTCCGGCCCGATGATGTGCACGATGCCTTGGCGGATGTCGCTCATGGGGATGTACGGCACGCCGAAGTCGCGCGCGTTTTCCTCCAGCGTCTCCAGCTGCATGCGGCTTTCGGGGTCGTCGATCTTCTGCAGGCGGTCGGGCGTGGTGGGCACGTTGTGGTCAGGCACCGCGATCGTTTTATCGGTGCGGCGCATCTTGCGGTGAGCCGCGCGCAGGCCCTCGAACGCCTGGGGCGTCGTCACTTCGTGCGTCAGGTGCAGATCGATGTAGAGAAGCGCATTGCCGCCCGTATCGGTATGAACGACGTGGCTGTCCCACAACTTGTCATACAGCGTACGCGGCGCGGCCATGGCAAACGTCCCTTCGGCATCAATCGGTTTTACGGCCGATTGGGGTTCGTCTCATACGCGGGCGGAGCGACCCCTTCAGAATCGGCTTTCGTCCGCGCGCCCACAGACCGGGCGCGCGGGGGTAGCAGGTGGTCAGCCTTAGGCCTTGTCGGCGTCGGCCGCGGTGGCGGCGTCAGCCCCGCCCATCATTTCCTCGGCGATACGGGCGGCACGGCCGCGGCGGTCACGGAGGTAGTACAGCTTCGCGCGGCGCACCTTGCCGCGGCGGACCACTTCGACTTTGTCGACGACCGGCGCGAACAGCGGGAACACGCGTTCGACACCTTCGCCGAAGGAGATTTTGCGCACCGTGAACGAGGAATTCACGCCCGCGTTCTTGCGGGCGATGCACACGCCTTCGTAGGCCTGCAGGCGGCTCTTGTCGCCTTCCTTCACCTTCACCAGCACGCGCACGGTATCCCCAGGGGTGAATTCGGGGATGGTCTTGCCGCCGGTCAGCTGCGCGACATGATCCTTGTTGATCTGATCAATGATATTCATCGTTTCGTCCTTTGCGTCTCTTTGCTGCGATTACTTAAAAACCAAAATTCAATCACGCCTTCGTTTTGTCCGTCTTCTTCACGCCCACTTGGGGCTTGGCCGCCAGATACTTTGCCCACAAATCGGGCCGCCTTGCCTTTGTCGCGTCCTCGGCCTGTTCGCGCCGCCACGCCGCGACTTTGGCGTGATGGCCCGATTTCAGAATCTCCGGCACCGGCATCCCGTTCCACGTATCGGGCCGGGTGTAGTGCGGATACTCCAAGAGGCCGGTCTCGAAACTCTCGTCCTCCAAACTCTCAGTCCGCCCGACGACACCGGGCAACAGCCGCACCACCGCATCCAACAGCGTCAGCGCCGCCAACTCGCCGCCCGAGAGCACGAAATCACCGAGGCTGATTTCCTCGATCTGCCGCGCCTCGAGCACCCGCTGATCGACACCTTCGAACCGGCCGCACAGCAGCGTTACCGTGCTTTCCGCTGATAACTCCTTCACCCGCTTTTGTGTCAGCGTTGCGCCTCGCGGCGTGAAGTAGATCAGCGGACCCCGGCCCGGGTAGGAAGCGGCAATCGCCGCATCCAGCACATCGGGCCGCATCACCATTCCAGCGCCGCCCCCGAAGGGGCTGTCGTCGACGGTGCGGTGCTTGTCGGTCGCGAACCCGCGGATATCCACAGGTCTCAAGCTCCACACACCGTCCTCCAAGGCCTTGCCTGCCAGCGAATGTCCGAGCGGGCCCGGAAACATTTCGGGGAACAGGGTCAGCACGATGGCGTTGAAACAGCTGCTCATCCGCGTTTCACCGGTGTCGTGTCATCGGGTGTGTCGTCGTCTCCTTCATCCATCTCAACGTCTGCCGCCTCATCCGCATCGCCGTCATCGAAAAGCCCCGGTAACGGTTCCACGCGGATCAGGCCGCTTTTCATATCCACCTCGGCGATGGCGGCCTCGGAAAAGGGCACCAGCACCGTCTCGTTTGTTCCGCCACTTCCCTTGGCGCCCACTTCGATGATGTCGCCAGCACCGAAGTTATGAACCGCAACCACCCGGCCCAGCTTTTCACCCGTCGTCAGCGCCACATCCAGGCCGATCAGATCGGCGTGGTAGTAGCTGCCGGTTTCGGCGGGCGGCAGTCGGGCCCGGTCCACGTACAGCTTTATGCCCTTCAGGGCCTCGGCCTGGTTGCGGTCGGTGACGCCTTTTAAAAGTGCGGTGACCGTTCCCTTGCTCTCGCCGAGGACCTTGACCGTCCACGTCTGCGCACCGTCTTCGCTTTCAACCGGGCCGTAGGACCCGACATTGCCAGGGTCTT
>JAEUKM010000294.1 GCA_016793085.1 Rhodospirillaceae bacterium | reverse complement strand
AGGCTTGGCGAGATGCTTCTCGAGCCTAGCCGAAGCTGGGTGAGGGGGCCTAACCGGCGGTAGCCGGTTTTGGCGTTTCCTTCGCTTCTTTCGGCAGGTCGAGCTTGATGTGAAGCTCGCGCAGTTGCTTGGCCGACACCGTGTTGGGGGCCTGCATCAGCAAGTCCTCGGCCTTGCCGTTCATGGGGAACAGCGTGACCTCGCGGATGTTGGGTTCGTCCGCCAGCAGCATGACGATGCGGTCGATACCGGGGGCCGAACCACCATGCGGGGGTGCCCCGTACTTGAAGGCGTTCAGCATGCCGCCGAAGCGGTTTTCCACGTCTTCCTTGGTGTAGCCGGCGATCTCGAAGGCCTTGTACATGATCTCGGGGCGGTGGTTCCGGATCGCACCCGACGACAGTTCCACACCGTTGCAGACGATGTCGTACTGGTAGGCCTTGATCTCCAAGGGGTCCTTGTTCAGCAGCGCGTCCAGTTCGCCTTGCGGCATCGAGAACGGGTTGTGACTGAACTCGATCTGGCCGGTGTCTTCGTTGCGCTCGTACATGGGGAAATCGACGATCCAGCAGAACTTGAACTGGTCTTTGTCGAGCAGATTCAATTCATCGCAAATCTTGGTGCGGACGCTGCCAGCAAACTTAGCGGCTTTGTTTTTCGCATCGCAGACAAAGAACACGCTATCGCCGTCCTGCACACCGGTCGCGGCCTTGATCTGCGCCACACGGTCGGCATCGAGGTTCTTGGCGATGGGCCCGCGCGCCTCGCCGTCCTTATACTGGATGTAACCCAGCCCGCCCGCTCCTTCGCCGCGCGCCCATTCGTTCAGCTTGTCGAACCAGCTACGCGGCTGATCGGCCGACTTGGGGCCGGGAATGGCGCGGACGATGGCGCCCTTCTCGATGTTCTTGGCGAACAGCCCGAAGTTCGAGCCCCGGAAGGCTTCGGTGACGTCGGTGATCAACAAAGGATTACGCAAGTCGGGCTTGTCCGAACCGTACTTCAGCATGGCATCGTCATAGGCGATGCGCGGGAACGGCGCCTCGGTGACCGGGCGGCCCTTGGCGAATTCCTTGAACACGCCCGACAGAACAGGCGCGATGGTGTTGAACACATCGTCCTGCGTGACGAAGGCCATTTCAAAGTCGAGCTGATAAAACTCGCCCGGCGAACGGTCGGCGCGGCTGTCTTCGTCGCGGAAGCAGGCCGCGATCTGGAAGTAGCGGTCGAAACCCGACGTCATCAAGAGCTGCTTGAACTGCTGCGGCGCCTGGGGCAGCGCGTAGAATTTGCCGGGATGCAGGCGCGACGGCACCAGGAAGTCGCGGGCCCCTTCGGGCGAGGATGCGGTCAGGATCGGGGTCTGGAATTCAACGAACCCGGCATCCCACATGCGGCGGCGGATACTGGCGATCACTTTCGAGCGCAGCAGCATATTCTCGCGCACTTTTTCGCGGCGCAGGTCCAGGAAGCGATAGGTCAGGCGCATTTCCTCGGAGTATTCCTGGTCGCCCGCCACCTGCATGGGCAGCACGGCGGCATCGCCCAGCACGGCGACGGCCGAAACGATCAACTCAACCGCACCCGTGGGCAGTTTGTCGTTGGTGGTCTCGGCCGAGCGCGGCACGACCTTGCCGATCACGGAAATCACGGTTTCGGGGCGTAAGCCTTCGAGCTGCTTGAAAATGGGGCTGGAGACATCCACCACGCACTGGGTGATGCCGTACATATCGCGCAGGTCCACGAACAAGAGGTTGCCATGGTCGCGCTTGCGGTGAACCCATCCGGCCAGACGGACGTCTTGGCCCGCATGTTCGCGGCGCAGGGCCCCGCAGGTATGGGTACGGTAGGAATGCATGGAATCGCTACGCCTTTGTTGGGCGGCGAGCAGCCCTGAAGGCGCCCAAAGCCGCAGTTTTGGCCGGGTTTCGGGGGCTTGCCCCCGCCCGGCGCGGGCGTGAAACCACACTGAATACCCCCGTTTGTCAAGGCTGGCGGGGCTTTCGCGGGGGGCCTGAAAAAGCCGCCCAATTCAGGCCGTTGCGGCCCCGGGCCAGGGACGCTAAACCTGCCGCCGCATGACCCAGCCCGCACCGGTCCTGATTTCGGACACCGCCACCCTCAGCGCCTTCTGCGCCCGCCAAGCCTCGGCGGACTTCATCACCGTGGACACCGAGTTCATGCGCGAGACCACCTTCTGGGCCAAATTGTGCCTGGTGCAGGTGGCCGGCCCCGAGGAAGCGGCCTGCATCGACCCCCTGGCCTCCGGCATGAGCCTTCAGCCGCTGTATGACCTCTTCGCCAACGAGAAGGTTCTGAAGGTATTCCACGCCGCCCGCCAGGACTTGGAAATTTTCCTGCACGAAAGCGGGGCCCTGCCCCGCCCGGTGTTCGATACGCAAGTGGCGGCCATGGTCTGCGGCTTCGGCGACCAGGTGGGCTACGAAACGCTGGTGGCCAAGCTGGCCGACGCCAAACTGGACAAATCGCAGCGTTTTACCGACTGGTCGCGCCGCCCCCTCACCGACCGCCAAGTCAAATACGCGCTGTCGGACGTCACGCACCTTCGCAAAGCGTATCAGTCGTTGGCCAAGAAGCTGGAACGCAGCGGCCGCGCGGCCTGGTTGACCGAGGAAATGGAGGTGCTGACCACAGAAAGCACCTACCGCCTCGACCCGAAAGACGCCTGGCTGCGCATCAAGGCGCGCACGCGCTCGGGCCGCATGCTGGCGGTGCTGAAGGAACTGGCCACGTGGCGCGAGGAAACAGCGCGTGCGCTGGACTGGCCGCGCGGGCGCATCGCCAAGGACGACGCATTGCTGGAACTGGCCGCGCACCCGCCCTCGGGCATTGAAGACCTGAAGCGCTCGCGGCTGGCCAAACAATTGGCCTCGGACCGCTTTGCCGGCGGCGTGCTGGCCGCGGCCAAGCGTGGGCTTGCCATTCCCGAAGCCGAATGGCCCCCGGTGCCCGAGAACGATAACGCCAACATGGGCCCGCGCGCGGTGGTGGAACTGCTGCGTCTGCTGCTGAAGCTGAAAAGCGAGCAGCACAACGTGGCCTCGCGCCTGATCGCAACCGCCGAAGACGTGGATGCCATTGCGTTAAGTGATACCGCCGACGTGGCCGCCCTGCACGGCTGGCGGCGCGACCTGTTCGGCGAGGATGCGCTGAAGCTGAAACACGGCAAGCTGGGCATTGCCTTGAGCGACAGCGGCAAGAAGATCGAAATCTTCCCCAGATAAAGAAGCTATCCGTTTTGAAGTTCCTCCCCCTGCAAGGGGGAGGCGGAGGTGGGGGTCGTTCGCACCCATCATCACAACTTCAGAAACGATCTCCCCTGACCTTAAAACGATCCCCTCCCGACCTCCCCTTTTCAAGGGGAGGTGAATACCGCGGCGTTTTCCGATCTTCCCCTTATTTCCAATCCACCCGCGAGGTGAAGCCCAGGTGCGCGGCCAGGCGCTCCAGACGACGCGGGAACGCGCCCGAACTGAACAGCGGTTCGTCGGCCGACAACGTCAGCACTAAAGTTTTATTCTGCACCGACAACTTGGCGCGTTTCAGGATACCGCCGGCCCCCGGCGCCAACACATAGGCCAGCCGCAGCGCAAGACCAATGGCGCGCACACGGTGAATGCGCGCATCTTCCAGCAGCTGATGCGCCTGCTTGACGACAGGCTCGGATTCCTCGCCGCCGTAGCGGTAGAACATGGCCAGGGCCAAGCCGGCGCGGTCTTCATGACCCAATCCTAAGAACGGCAAGCGCAGAACACGCAAAAACGCTTGCTCACCCCGGTAATCGGGGTGCTCGGTCCACCAAGCATCGCGCAGAATGCAGGCCGTGAGGCGTAGGCGGCGCTGCTTAGGCGTTTCATCCGGGAAAATCGGCGTCATCCAGTCGAAGGTTTCATAGCCCACCTGCGGGTCGCGGCCCGCGGCCTTGGCCATTTCCTCGGCGAGGCCAATCAGCGGGTCCTGCTTGCGCAGGTTTTCCGGCATGACCTTGAAGAATTGCCCTTCGCGCATGCCGTATATGGAGAACACCAGATTCTTCGGCTTGGTGATCTCGATGAGGCGATCCAGCACGGCCGCCGCCATGGGCAGATTGGCCAGGCGGCTTTTCGACACACCCTTGATCTGCTCCAGGCTGCGCTGACCCTGCCGCGCGATGACATCGAACAGGCTGAGCGCCTGCTGGCGGTCGAGCGTGAAGTTGTCGAGCACATGCAGCGGATAGTTCATCTGGGCGATGCAGACGCGGGCCAGCGCGCGCCACGCTCCGCCCACGGCGTAGAGGGACTGATCCTTGGCGCGGCCCGCCACCCATTTGTGCTTATCGAGCGCCTTGTTGATGATGCTGATGGCCTTGGCGCGGTCGCCTTCCGAGGCTTCCGACAGGCGCAACAGGCCCAGGGGCAGCGTGGTGTGCTCGCTCATCTCGCCCTTGCCGATGTGGACCAGCTCCAGGCTGCCCCCGCCGAGATCAGCCACCACGCCTTCGGCGTCGGGGATGCCGCACAGCACGCCCAGGGCCGAGCGGCGCGCTTCCTGCTTGCCGGTAAGGATTTGCACCTTCACGCCGCAGCGTTTCTCGACCGCGTTGGCGAACTCCTTGCCGTCGATG
>JAEUKM010000115.1 GCA_016793085.1 Rhodospirillaceae bacterium | reverse complement strand
TCGCGGGCGTATTTCTTCAAGGCCTCGTACTGGTTCTCGGCCGAGGCCGTGTCGGCGGTGCGGCCTTTGCGCAAGTCTTTAATTGCTGTGTTCAGCTTTTGCGGCGTCGTGCCGCTGTCTTTCAAAATTTCCGCGGTGGAGCCGCCCACGGCCAGCGCCAGCAGCATGAATTCGGCGGTGACGAAGCTGTCGCCCGCCTTTTCAGCACTTTGCTGCGCCTGATCGAGGATGCGCGACAGGTCCTGCGAGAGGTACATCTGCGCTCCGCCGCCCTGCACGGCGGGGATTTTGCCAAGCGCGCGTTCGGTGCGTTCCAGCGCCTTGGCCGGGTCGCCGCCGCTGCGGCGGATCAGTCCCGACGCCAAGCCTTCGGTATCGTCGAGCAGCGCCTTTAAAAGGTGCTCGGGTGTGACTTGCTGATGGTTGCTGCGCAGCGCAATGGTTTGTGCGGCTTGAATGAAGCCTTTTGCGCGATCGGTAAACTTTTCAAGATTCATGATGACCTGCCTTCAGCCTCTGACGAAGGTCCAGGCCCCTGAATTAGGCAGCGCCAAACCCCCTCAAGAAAGCATAGCCAACATGTGGTGCGGGGTCATGGTCGTCGCAAGTCCCCGCGGCCGAATTTCAGCATAAAAAATCGGAACGTTAACCGGCGTCGACGGGCTCGGCGGAGGACCGCTGCTGGCCGCCGCTGCGACCCGCGAAACGGCGACGTCCGGCATGGCGCGGGCGGTTGCCCCGCTCCTGTCCGCCGGCGTTGCCCTGGGCATCGCCGTTGCTGTTACCGTTGGCGTCAGCCGGGGTGGAATTGCCGAACAGTTGCGGCGGCAAACCAATATCGCCCTCATCGCGGTTCTGCTGTTGCGCGGGCGGCTGGTACTGCTGCTGCTGTTGTTCGTAAACCGGCTGCGGCGCGGCAGCTGGAACATGGGGCTGATTGTCCGCCATGGCAGGCGGCGGGATGAGATTTTGCGACGGGCCAGGCGGCAATTCAGGGCCGCTGTTGTAGTCCTGGTAGTTGCCCTGGCTGTCGGGGCCGTCGTAACGATCCTGGCCGGGCTGGCCGTTGAAACGGCGCTGCTGGTTGTTTTGCTGGCCCTCGAAGCGAGCGTTGATGACGCGGTAGTAGTGGTCGGCGTGCTGGAAATAATTTTCGGCGAGAACGCGGTCGCCCTGGGAGCTGGCGTCACGCGCAAGCGCCAGATATTTGTCCATTAGTTGCTGAGCATTGCCCCGCATACGACCGGCGTTATGGTCGAAATTAGGATTACGCCCACCGCCGCCGCCCTGATGATGCATGCGCGGTTTGCCGCCGTTGCGGCCACGTTGCCGACCCTTCATGATTCTCTACTGTGCTGTTTGCGCAATCTAATTAATTCCGACCCTACCGGCTGATTCGCCCAACGCGGAACGCCTTCACAGCGTCACGGCAGCATATGCTGCGTGGGGTATTTCAATTGTCCGGAGTTCGTTCAATCAAGCGATCCCCTGATCGCTTGGGCGCGGCAAATACTGACTTGTCGATGGCTGGACAAAAGCAGGCAATGCCTACGCTTTACGGGATTTATCGTATTCGGCTTTAGGTCAGAGTCCAATACTTTTTTTGGCCTTCAAACGCTAAATTTCGGCCACCACGCACCTTGGAATCGACGCCAAATCCGACCGAATTTCGACGACTCGGAAGGCCGATTCCTCCAACAGGCGCACGACCGGCCCCGCCTGCCCGGCGCCGACCTCGAAAGCCAGCAGCGCGGGCGTTTTCAGGGCAAGGCGCGCATCGCCAATGATGGCGCGGTAGCAGTCCAGGCCATCATCGCCGCCGTACAGCGCCAAGGCCGGGTCATAACGCACTTCAGGCTCCAGCCGCGCCATATCGTCAGCCGATAAATACGGCGGATTGCTGACAATCACATCGAACGGACCGCTTAAACCTTCCATCCACGACATGCGCGCGAAGTGAATACGCTGCGCGAGGTGGTTACGGTCCGCATTGCGCGCGGCCGTGCGCAGCGCCTCCTCGTTCACGTCTACCGCAACCGCCGTGGCCTCGGGGATGGCTTGCAGCAGCGCCAGCGCGATGCAGCCCGTGCCGGTGCCGAGATCGAGAATGCGCGGCGCGTTTATTTTAAGCCTGCGCGCGTGGTCGATGACGGCGCTCACCAGCGTTTCGGTGTCGGGGCGCGGATCTAATGTGTCGGAGATCACCTCGAACGGCAGGCCCCAGAACTCGCGGGTGCCGATGATGCGCGATACCGGTTCGCGCGACACGCGCCTCTGAACGATCTGCGCTAATTGTGCGGTCTGCGCGTCCGTTAGGGCGGTGTCGTTGCGCAAAAACGTCGCGGCGGCGTCGGCCTGCAGTACGTGCGCCACCAGAAGCCGCGCGTCCAGACGCGGGTTGTCGACACCGGCCTGTTTCAGCGTTGCCGTCGTCTCCAGGATGGCATCGCGCAGAGTGGGCATGATGAGTTTTTAATCCGTGTTTTTCCTCCCCCTGGAAGGGGGAGGTCAGGTGGGGGTCGTTCGCACTAGACCAAGCGCCCTGTAAACGATCCCCTCCCCACCTCCCCTTTTCAAGGGGAGGAGAAAGAGAGGGAAAATATTATCAGGCCATGGCGGCCATGCGCGCGGCCTGATCCTCGGCCGTCAGCGCGTCGACAAAGTCATCCAGGCCTACGCCGTCTAGAACTTCCTGGATATTGTAGACCGTCTTGTTAATACGGTGATCCGTGACGCGGCCCTGCGGGAAATTGTAGGTGCGGATGCGTTCCGAACGGTCGCCCGAGCCGACCTGGTTCTTGCGGTCGGCCGCGCGCTCGGAATCAAGCTTCTGGCGCTGGGCATCGTACAGCTTCGCCCGCAGCATCTTCATGGCTTTGTCTTTGTTCTTGTGCTGGGATTTTTCATCCTGGCACTGCGTCACCACGCCTGTCGGGAGGTGCGTGATGCGCACGGCGGACTCGGTGCGGTTGACGTGCTGCCCTCCCGCCCCTTGCGCGCGGTACACGTCGATGCGCAAGTCATCGGGCCGGATCTCGATTTCCACATCTTCCACTTCCGGCAGCACGGCCACCGTCGCCGCCGAAGTATGCACACGCCCGCTGGCTTCGGTGTCGGGCACGCGCTGCACGCGGTGCACGCCCGATTCAAACTTCAGCCGCGCGAACACGTTCTTGCCGGTAATGTTGGCGATGGCTTCCTTGAAGCCGCCGAGACCTGTCTCATTAATGTCCATGATCTCGAAGCGCCAGCCGCGCTTGCTGGCATAGCGCTCGTACATGCGGAACAGATCGGCGGCGAACAGCGCCGCCTCCTCGCCGCCGGTGCCCGCGCGCACTTCCAGAATAGCGTTTTTGGCATCCGCCTCGTCCTTCGGGATCAGCGCGATCTTCACCGCTTCTTCCTGCTCGCGCGTCTCGGCCTTCAGGCGGTGAAATTCCTCCTCGGCCATGGCGCGCAGATCGGCGTCGGATCCGGCGTCGTTGGCCATGGCTTCGGCATCCGCCAGTTCTTTACGCAAGGACTGCAATTTACGGATCTGCTCCACCAGCGGGCCCAGGTCCGAGAATTCCTTGCTCATGGCGGCGAAGTTGGCGCCGCCGCCTTCGCTCATCAGCGCCTGCAGTTCGTCGTGCCGCGCCAGGATGCGGTTGAGGTTCTCGTCGATATTCATGGCGTTAACGGTACAGGTCCAGGCGGGCTTCAAGTTCGGCCATGCTGACCGAGGATTGCTCGCCCGAATCAAGCAGGCGCAGCGTCACGGCGGAATTCTTCACTTCATCCTCGCCGATAATCAGCGCCACGACGGCGTTGACCTTGTTGGCGCGCTTCATGCGCTTGCCCATGTTGCCGCCATAACCGATATCGACATTAAAGCCGTTGTGCCGCAGGCGGTGCACCAGCTTCTGCGCCACGGCGGCTTCGGCCTCGCCCACGGGGATCACGGCAACCGGACGCGCCAGCGGCGGCAGATCGCCCAGCAGCATGGCCAGGCGTTCGACACCCGCCGCCCAGCCGATGCCGGCCGTCGGCGGGCCGCCCATCTCCTGAATGAGGCCGTCATAGCGCCCGCCCGCCAGCACGGTGCCTTGCGCACCCAGTGCATCGGTCGTGAATTCGAAAGCCGTGTGCGAGTAGTAATCGATGCCGCGCACCAACGCCGGGCTGAGCTTGAAGGCGATACCCAGCGCAGTTAGCCCATCCTGCACGCCCTTGAAAAAGTCGCACGAGGCCTGGTTGAGGTAATCGGGAAACTGCGGCGCGTTGCGGACGATCTCCTTATCCGCCTCATCCTTGCTGTCGAGGACGCGCAAGGGGTTTTTGTCCAACCGTTCGCGGCTGTCAGCCGAAAGCTTGTCCCTGTAGCCCGAGAGATAGTCGATCAGCACCTGGCGGTAGGCTAGGCGGCTGTCGAGATCACCTAGCGAGTTCATCTCGAGCGTGATTTTGCCCTTGAGGCCAAGCTCATGCAAAATGTGATCGGCCAGCGCAATCACTTCCACATCGCCTTGCGGTGTCGGCACGCCCAACAGCTCGGCGCCGATCTGGTGGAACTGGCGCTGACGGCCTTTCTGCGGGCGCTCGTGGCGGAACATGGGGCCGTTGTAGAAGAATTTCAGCGGGACTTGCTGTGACAGCCCTTCGGAAATGAAGGCGCGCGCTACGCCCGCCGTGCCTTCGGGCCGCAAGGTGACGCTTTCGCCGCCCTTGGTTTCAAAGGTATACATTTCTTTGGTGACGATATCGGTTGTATCACCCAGCGTGCGCGCAAACACTTCCGTCGCCTCGAAAATCGGCGTGGCGATTTCCGAATAGCCGTACCGCGCGGCAATGGCGGCGAACTTGCTTTGCACCAGACGGTGACGCCGGATGTCATCGAACATCAGGTCATGGGTTCCGCGCACAGGCTGTAACGTCGACACGAGAGAGTTTCCTCTTCAAGAAGGCTAAAATAATTCCAGGACGCGCCGCTACTCCGCGGCGGTGGCGTGATTTTGTGCGGCCTTGGCGGCTTCGATGGCGGCGGCCTTTTGCTCCACCAGCCTGACGATGTGGTCAATCATCTCGGCGGTGCCGACGTTGTGGTCGGGCTTGCCGCCCACGTACATCTTATGCACGCCGTTGCCGCCGCCGGTGATGCCCAGGTCTGTCTCGCGCGCCTCGCCGGGCCCGTTGACCACGCAGCCGATGATGGACAGCGACACCGGCGTCATCACGTGCGCCAGGCGTTCCTCCAGCTTGGCTACGGTTTCAACGACGTTGTAACCCTGGCGCGCGCAGCTGGGGCACGCGACGATGCGGACACCTCTGTGCCGCAAGTCCAGCGACTTCAACATGTCGAAGCCGACCTTCACCTCTTCCACCGGGTCCGCCGACAGCGAGACACGGATGGTGTCGCCGATACCGGCCCACAACAGCGAGCCCATGCCGATGGACGACTTCACGGTGCCGGCCCGCAAGCCCCCGGCTTCGGTAATTCCCAAATGCAGCGGTGCGTCGGTAGCCTCGGCGAGCTGCTGATAGGCCGCGACGGCCAGAAACACGTCCGAGGCCTTCACGCTGATTTTGTATTCGTGGAAATCGTTGTCCTGGAGAATCTTGGCATGCTCCAAGGCACTTTCCACCATCGCCTCGGGGCACGGCTCGCCGAATTTATCCAGCAAATGCTTTTCCAGGCTGCCCGCATTCACGCCGATGCGCATGCTGCACCCATGATCGCGCGCGGCCTTCACCACGTCCTTCACGCGCGCCGCCGAACCGATGTTGCCGGGGTTGATGCGCAAACACGCCGCCCCCGCCTCGGCGGCCTCGATGGCGCGTTTGTAGTGGAAGTGAATGTCGGCCACGATCGGTACCGCGACCTGGCGGATGATGTCCTTCAGGGCGGCGGTAGATTCTTCGTCAGGGCAGGAAATGCGCACGATGTCGGCCCCGGCGGCCGCGGCAGCATTCACCTGGGCGACCGTACCCGCCACATCTGTGGTGAGGGTGTTGGTCATGGTCTGCACCGAGATCGGCGCATCGCCGCCAACCAGCACGTTGCCCACGCGGATCTGGCGCGATTTGCGGCGCAGAATCTGGCGGTAAGGGCGAAGGGTCATTGGTCTTAATCCGGGGGTTCACAATCCGGGCGGCGGTCTCGCGGGGCTTATACCGCAGAATATAGGGCTGCCATAGGGCCGCCATAGGACCAGAGAGGGCCGTTAACGCCTTGAAATGGCGCTAATCGTTGCTGGCGGGCGCATCGCGTGCGGCAGCCGGAGCCTGGGAGGCGGGCGTAGCCGATGGCGCAGAGGTCGCGGGCTTGGGCTGGGCCTTCAGCTTGTCGCCGTCCAGCGACACCCCGCGCGCGACACTGCCCGGATCGCCCAGGGGCGGCATCACCGCGCCATCGACCATGATTTCGATGCCCCCGGCGTTCAGGGTCATGAGCGTCAGGCCGGTGCGGTCGGGCACCTTGTAGGTCTCGCCCTTGCGCAGGAAGCGGGTAAGCAGCAACTGTTCGCCGTCGCGCACCTGAATCCAGCTGTCGGACTTGGCGCGGAGTTCCACGTTGGCGTTCTTGCCGGCGGGCGTGGGTTTCACGGCCTTGGGTGGAACGCTGGCGGTTTGCGTAGCAGCCGGCGCGGGCGTGGCCTGTGGCGGCCTTGTTTGAGCGGCAGGCGTTTGCGCTGGCGCATTCGCCACTTGCGTGCCCGCCGTAGACGGCGGCGTTGTTTGTGGCTTGGCCGGAGCCGAGGCCTCGGGCGCTTTGGCCGCAGGTGCTGTTGAGGCTGGCGGTGTTGAGGCTGGCGGTGTTGAGGCTGGCGGTGTTGAAACTGGCGCCTTCACCGCTTCCGGCTTGGCGGCTTCGGGCTTTGCTGCTTCAGGTTTTGCGGGAGACGGCGTTGTGCTGGCGGGTGCCGCCTGCGTTGAGACCGCTTGCACAGGCTTCGTTTGGGTCGGCGCGGCTTGCGGCGGCGACGTTTGCGCAGTTGAAGTTTGAGCAATCGATGTTTGCGCGGGCGGCGTTAGAGCCGGCTTAGACGCCGCTGGAGCGGACGCCGTAGGCGTGGCGGTTTCAGGCTTGGGCGGCGTAACAGTAGCGGCCGGCGCGTATGCAGGCTTTGTCGCCGCTGTAGTCTGAGCCGCAGGCGGAGTTGGCGCGGGCGCTTGGGCGATCTGCGTGGGCGCTTGCTGTGTAGGCGCTTGCTGTGCTGGCGCTGGCGGGGCGGGCTTGGGCTGCGATGACGCCGGGATGTTGGCCGCAACAACGGCGGGGGCCAGAGCGGTGGGCGCAGGCGTTGTGGATGCGGCGGGCGGCGGATTGGCCGCTGCCTTTTCCGCGGGCTTTTCCGCCGGCGCGGAAACATCTTCGGCGACGGGTTGATCCTCGGCTTCCGGGGGCGGCGGCGCATCCTCGGTCACCGTGGCGCCGGCCATCTGCTGTTCGGCGGGCGTCTCGGCGGCAGGCGTAGACGCCGTGTCGTCGCGCAGCAGGGCCGCCAGACGATCCGGCACTTCCTGAATCACATCGGCGGCGCGGCGGTCGGCATCGGCCATCGAGTACCACACGCCGTACACCACCATGCCCAGCACCACGGCGATCAGCAGCAAGGCTCCCGAGGGGATGCCCGATTCCGGCGGGGGGATGGGATACTCGTAGCGCGTAACGCGCTTGATGCCCGCTGTCTCTTCCTTGTAGCGGCGCACCACCTCGTCGCCGTCCAGGCCCAGGTGGTCGGCATAGGCGCGCACAAAACCAATCGCATAAGCCTGGCCCGGCAGGTCCTCGTAACGGCCGTCTTCAATCGCAACCAAAAAATTGTAGCGGATGTGCAAAACGGCGGCGACATCCTGCAGGTCCTTGCCCACGCGCATGCGCGTGGCGCACAGCAACGTGCCCACGTCGGACGCCTGCGGCGGCGGCTCGGCGGTCAACGGCGGCGTTTGACCCAGGTTGGCGAACGGGCCGGCCGAAGTGTCACGGCCCGATTCAGGCGTCGATGTATCGTTCATGCCCGTGGCTGATAAAACGTCCGCGCGGCTCGGTTCGAGCCGCAACTGTCTGGATTATATGGCTTTTCGGACGCCAAGAAAACCCAAGATTATCCCCCGGATTTCCCTTCCGCCGGGGCTGTTTCAGCCTCTTCCTCGCCGATCAGGCCATGATCGACGGCAAAGCTTTTCACCTCGGTGCGCAGCGAGGAAGCGTCGCTGTTCAGGATGCTGAGGAAAAAGTGCTCGGCCTCGGCCAGGCGCGTGCGGCGCACGAGGTCGCGGATGGCGCCCACCGAGGCCGGCGCCATGGACAGCGTGCGGTAGCCCAGTGCCATCAGTGCCAGGGCCTCCAGCGGACGGCCCGCCATTTCGCCGCACAGCGACAGAGGCTTGCGATGGGCCGCGCACTTCTCGGCGATAAACCGCAACATCCGCAGCACGGCAGGGGAAAGTGTGTCGTAGCGACTGGCGATGCGCGTATTGCCCCGGTCGGCGGCAAACGCGAATTGAATAAGGTCATTCGAGCCGATGGAGAGGAAATCGATACGCGGCAGAAGTTGGTCGAGTTGCCACAACAGTGAGGGCACTTCCAGCATGGTGCCCACGGCTACCGTGCTGGGAGCGCCGCCGCCACGTGTGACATGGCGTTCCACTTCCATATCCAAGAGCTTCTTCGAAGCGTCGAACTCGGCGATGGAGGCCACCATCGGGAACATTACGCGCAACGCGCGGTTCTCGGACGCCTGGATGATGGCGCGCAACTGCTGGCGCATCACCGACGGGCGGTCCAGCGTTAAGCGAACGCTGCGCCAGCCCATGGCCGGGTTGTCTTCCTTGCCGCCCGCGAAGGAGGCCGCGATTTTATCGCCGCCCACATCGAGCGTGCGGAAAGTGACGGGCTTGCCGCCCGCCGCATCCACCACCTGCTTATAAAGCGCCTGCTGCGAACGCACGTCGGGCAGTGTCGGCATGGCCAGGAACTGCATCTCGGTACGGAACAAGCCGATACCGGCGGCTCCGGTTTCGGCCAGGGCCTGCACGTCGATGATGAAGCCCGCGTTCAACTGCAAATCAATCGCCACCCCGTCGCGCGTGACTGCGGGCAAGTCTTTGGTGGCGGCA
>JAEUKM010000085.1 GCA_016793085.1 Rhodospirillaceae bacterium | reverse complement strand
ACCACGTCGGTCGGGCGCGTGCTTTGCAGCAGGATATCGCGGACCTTGCCCAACAATTCATCGCCGGCCTGGTGGCCGCGCACGTCGTTCACTTGCTTGAAGTTGTCGAGGTCCACGTACATCAACACCGAGGGCCCGGTGTCGGGGCGCAGGCGCGCGAGGTGGCGGTTCAGCGTTTCCATGAACGCGCCGCGATTGAGCAGGCCCGTCAGCGCATCGGTGCGCGAGATGCGCAAAATGTGTTCGTGATGTTCCAACTGTTCGATAGTCACGCCGATCTGATTGGCGATGTCGGCGATAAGCAGGCGGTCGTCGTCGCTCCAGGGGCCCCGCGTGATGCCGCGCCAGAGCACCACGACACCGTTGGCGGATCCTTGAAAGCGCGCCGGTGCGGCCAGTACCTGCCACGAATCGCGTAAGATTTCAGCCGCGCCCGCGCCGCCTGAAAACAGCGTCAGAATATCGCTGGCGTCGGGCGGAGCCGCATCGCCGTATTTGGCGGCCAGCATGTATTCGCTTTTTGCCTCCAGCGCCGTGGGCGTGGCGGCCGGGGCCGCGCGGAACACCTGGCTGAAATCAGCGCCTAAACCTTTGGCCAGCACTTCGGCCGCGACCGCCAGCATGGCCTCGGGGTTCACCTCGTCGCGGAAGGCGCGTACGATACGGGTGAGCACGCGCTCGCGGTTGTTGACGCGCACCAAAGCCGCTTCACGCTCGCGCAGTTCGGAGACGTCGCGGCACACACCGCGCGCGCCGCGCCACACGCCTTCAGCGTCAATCAGCGGCAGGGCGCTGACCACCATGCACGCCACCTGGCCGTCGCGGTGCTGCAGCCAGACCTCGTGATGCTCAAGCCGCTCGTGGGTATGGAACGGATTGTTGCCGGCCGATTCGGGCGCCAGCAGTTCGTCGGGATGCATGGCCAGGAGATTATCGACCGTGTAGCCGATGGCGCCATGCGGCGTGACATAGGCGAACTTGCCGTCGGCGCCGGTTTCCCAAGTGAAGTCGCTGGAGATTTCCACGAAGTCGCGGTAGCGGCGGCGGCTGTCCACCAATGTCCGCCGCAGCGAGTAGTCCAGCGTGAGATCACGCACAAAACAGAACGCAGACGCCCGGCCGCTGACGGGCACCAGCGTGATTTGCAGATGCTGGATGTGCTGGCCTTCGCCCACGTCCACCAGATCGACGATGGCGCGTTCCTGTTCGACGGCGGTTTTGGCGAGGTTTGCGATCTTGTCGCGGTCGTATGGGGCCAGGCGTTTGTCGAGATGCCCGGCTAAGGCGTTCATGGACGCAAATACGCCGTCGCGGCCGATCTCAAAAACCGCTTCCTCGTGGCGCTGCAAGGCCGCACGCGATAAGGGAGTCGCATCGGCAGCCGAGCCCAACGTTGCTTCGCTTTCAGCGGCGGTCACGTTGCTGACCATGGCAAAATTCTTTTGTCTCCCAACACTTTAGGTATGCCCCGAGACTCGTTTTGAGTCAAAAATTTTCGCCCGATACGTGTGTGCGAAATTGTACGCCGCGCGCAGTGTCGTTGACAGCGCATCGCGTGCGGCTATGGTGCGCCCCGGCTTTCATCATACCGGCAGAAGCGACAAAAAGAATATGGATATCAATAGTTTGGAGAAGGCGATTGAATCGGCGTGGGACGCGCGTGACGGTTTGACTGCGAACACGCAAGGCCCTCAGCGCGAAGTGGTTATTCAGGCACTCAACTTATTGGATAGCGGTGTTGCCCGCGTTGCTGAAAAACGTGATGGCCGATGGGTCGTGAACCAGTGGCTGAAGAAGGCCGTGCTGCTGTCGTTCCGTCTGAATGATAACGCCGTGATGCCCGGCCCCGGCGGCGCAAACTGGTTCGACAAGGTGCCTTCGAAGTTCGCGGGCTGGAGCGATGCCAACTTCCGCGCGGCGGGTTTCCGCGCCGTGCCGGGCTCGATCGTGCGCCACTCGGCGTTCGTCGCCAAGGGCGTGGTGCTGATGCCCAGCTTCGTGAACATCGGCGCGTACGTGGACACCGGCACCATGGTGGACACCTGGGCCACCGTGGGCAGTTGCGCGCAGATCGGCAAGAACGTGCACCTCTCGGGCGGCGTGGGCATCGGCGGCGTGCTGGAGCCCTTGCAGGCAGGCCCCGTCATCATCGAGGACAATTGCTTCATCGGCGCGCGTTCTGAAGTAGTGGAAGGCGTGATCGTGGAAGAAGGTGCCGTGCTGGCCATGGGCGTGTTCATCAGCTCGACCACCAAGATCATCGACCGCACCACCGGCGAGATTTTTGTCGGCCGCGTGCCGTCGCATTCCGTCGTCGTGCCGGGTACACTGCCGGGCAAGCCCCTGCCCGACGGTTCGCCGGGCCCGGGCCTGTCGTGCGCCGTGATCGTCAAGCGCGTGGATGCGCAGACGCGGGCCAAGACGTCCATCAACGAACTGTTGCGCGATTGACCGGAACCGACCTTACCGATGCTCTGGAGTTGTCGCGGGCGCTGATCCGCCGCCCGAGCGTGACCCCGCGCGACGAGGGCGCGCTGGATGTGCTCCAGGCCGTGCTGACGAAGCTGGGCTTTGTCTGCCACCGGCTCACCTTCGCCGACGAAGGTGCGGCCCCCATCGAGAACCTCTATGCGCGCCTGGGCTCTGGCGCGCCCAACTTCTGCTTTGCCGGGCATACGGACGTGGTGCCCGTGGGCAACGGCTGGACCACCGAGCCTTTCAAGGCCGACGTGATCGACGGCTACCTCTACGGCCGCGGGGCTTCGGACATGAAGTGCGCCATTGCCGCCTTCACGTCGGCAGCCGCACAGTTCATCGGCCAGGGCGCTTTCAAGGGCTCCATCAGCCTGCTGATCACCGGAGATGAAGAGGGCGACGCCATCAACGGCACGAAGAAGGTGCTGGACTGGATGACAGCGCGCGGCGAGCGCATCGATGTATGCGTGGTGGGCGAGCCCACCAGCCAGACAAAGCTGGGCGACATGGCCAAGATCGGCCGTCGCGGCAGCCTGACCGCCAAGCTGACGGTCTACGGCACGCAAGGACACTCCGCCTACCCGCATCTGGCCGACAACCCGATCCCACGCCTGATGACCATGCTGGGCGCGCTGATCGAGAAGCCGTTGGACAACGGCACAGCGCATTTTCAAGCCTCCACACTCGCCATCACCACCTTCGATGTGGGCAACGCGGCCTCCAATGTCATTCCCGGCAGCGCCAAGGCGGCCTTCAACGTCCGCTACAACGACCTGCACACGGGCGAAAAGCTGAAGGCGTGGCTGAAAAAAACTCTCGATGCCGCCGCAAACGGCGGGCACTACGATCTGGACGTGCGCATTTCGGGCGAGTCGTTCATCACGCCGCCGGGGCCTTTGAGCGAACTGATCGCCGCCGCCGTGAAGGACGTGACCGGGCGCACGCCCGAACTGTCCACCACCGGCGGTACCTCGGATGCGCGTTTTATCAAAGATATGTGCCCCGTGGCAGAATTCGGGCTGGTGGGCTTGACCATGCACAAGGCCGATGAGCGCTGCGCGCTGACGGACCTTGAGGCTCTGACCGCCATTTATAAGCGCATGCTGCAGCGCTACTTCGCCGCACCATGATCGACGCCGCCCGCCTGGCGCAAGTGATCCATGGGCTTCGCCTGATCTTACGCGTCGAGCCGGGCGGGCTGTCGTTCTTCGAGAAAACCTACGGCGGCTTCGTGCGGTCGTTCCTGCCGGCTCTGCTGCTGGCGCCGCTGCACTTCGTGCACAGCGCGCTGACCTACAGCGCCATGGAAGCCAAGCCCGATACAGTGTCTTACGCCGTCGTCGAGGTGCTGGCCTATGTGCTGACCTGGACGCTGTTTCCCTTTGCGATGATCTACATCACCCGCATCCTGGGCCAGCCTCAGCGCTATTTCGATTACATCGTGCCTTACAACTGGCTGCAATTGCTGGTGGGCCTGGTGGTGCTGCCGCTGACGCTGCTGGTGGACTTGAAGATGCTCAGCACCGATGGCGCTGCGTTCTTCAACTTCGTCATCCTGGGCCTGTTTCTCACCTACGGCACCTTTCTGGCGCGCACGGCCTTGAACGTGGCCACCTCCACGGCGTTCGGCATCGTGATCCTCGACATCTTGCTCAACCTTTTGAGCAACGAGATCATCGACAAGATCGGTAAAAGCTAAACCGGATACTTCACTGCCACCAAATACAGCCCCGCCGCCGGGGCCGTCTGGCCTGCCTTGGCGCGATCCTTCGCCGCCAGGGCCGCCGCCACATCGGCGCGCGTCCACTTGCCTTCGCCGCAGAGCTTGAGCGTGCCGACGATCTTGCGCACCTGATGATGCAGGAACGAGCGCGCGCGGACTTTAACGACAATGTCCTCGCCCTGGCGGGTGACAGTAATCTCATCGAGCGTGCGGACAGGAGAATCGGCCTGGCACTCGGCCGCGCGGAAGCTGGTGAAATCGTGCTTGCCGATCAGCGCCTGCGCACCGTCGTGCATGGCCTCGGCGTTCAACGGGTGCGGAATTGCCCAGGCCCGGTCGCGGTCGAGCGCCAAGGGCGCGCGGCGATTGACGATGCGGTATTCATAGGCGCGCTCAACGGCGGAAAAGCGCGCGTGGAATTCTTCGGTCACGCGCTCGGCGGACAGGACTGCGATAGGGTGCGGGCGCAAATGCGCATTGAGCGCGTTGGCCACCACCTCGGGCCGATCGTCGCGAGGAATGTCGGCATGGGCCACCTGCCCCAGGGCGTGCACGCCGGCATCAGTCCGCCCGGCCACATGGGTGATGATATCGGTCTGGCAATAAGCCTTGAGCGCCGCTTCCAAAGCGCCTTGCACCGACGGGCCGTTGTCCTGGCGCTGCCAGCCGACAAAGCCGGTGCCGTCGTACTCGATGGTGAGCTTGAAGCGGGGCATTCTATTTAATTTAACTACACCACTACACCGAACTGCTTGCGTATCTGGCGGGTCGAGAGACCGCTGGCGCCCAGCCAGTCTTCGGCCAGCATGGCCCAGCGTTCGTGGTCGCGCCACACGCCGTCGATCTGCAGGAAGGCGGGCGAAAAGCCCTCTTTGCGGAAGCCCAGGCGCTGAACCAGCGCGAGCGACGCTTCGTTTTGGGGCTGTACGTTGGCTTCCAGGCGATGCAGTTGCAGCGTAGTGAAGGCGTAGTCGAGCACCAGGGCCAAGGCTTCGGACATATAGCCGCACCGGGCGTGGTCGGCGTGGATGTAGTAGCCCAGCGAAGCCGAACGGAAGCCACCGAAGATGGGATCATTCACGTTGATGACGCCCAGGAAGGCATCGTCCTCGGCGCGTCCGATGAAAAAGCCGTAAGCGCGCCCTTCGGCCAGACGGTCGAGATAACCCCGGAAGCGGCGCTGCTCCATGGCCGGAAACACCCACGGCTGATGGAAGTTCTGACTGGCCTTGGTCATGGTCAGGAACTCGTCGGCGAAGGCTAACGCGGGCTCGAACAGGTAGACCTTGTCGCCCTTGGCGAGAATTTTGCGGCGGCCAAACATGGAGGGAACGACCTGAAAGGATAACCGGGACGGCGTGAGCCTACGGCCCCGAATTTACGCGAGGCGGGTTCCCGGGGGCAATGTGAAGCCGCGCAAAAAGTCGGCCAGGGGCACCACGCCGCGCCCGGCCCGCTGCACCAGCACCGGCTGGATAGCACCGTCTGAACACGCAATGGTCATGGCCGCATCGCACACTTCGCCCGGGATGCCTTTTCCCGGCACGGCCCTGGCCTTCAGGATCTTGAGGCGCTCGCCCTTCACGTCCACCCACGCCCCGGGGAACGGCGACAGGCCGTGAATGTGGCGCACGACTTCAGGCGCCGGGCGGTTGAAGTCGATGCGCGCCTCGGCCTTGTCGATCTTGGCGGCGTAGGTAACCCCATCTGCGGGTTGAGGCGTTTTGGCGAGGAGAAGTTTCTC
>JAEUKM010000016.1 GCA_016793085.1 Rhodospirillaceae bacterium | reverse complement strand
GGGCGGAGTATAGTTGAGTTACCTCTCCCTTGGGAGAGGTCGCTGCGGAGCAGCGGGTGAGGGCGCGTTGTTCGAGGGCGGCGACACAAGAGCGCCAGCGACGGTCGCTGAAACACCTTCGATATTGGTCAAAACGTCGTTATTCCAGAACCGCAGCACACGGTAACCCAAGGCTTCGAGCTTTTGCGTGTGCTCAGCATCACTTGCAACCTGATCCGCGTGCTGACCGCCATCCAACTCAACGATCAGGCGCGCATCAAAGCAGAGAAAGTCCACGATAAAATCGCCGATGGCGCATTGCCGCTTGAATTTGGCCCCATGAAGCTGGCGCGCACGAACACGCGCCCAAAACAAGGCTTCGGCCTCGGTTTGAGAGCGCCTGAGTCGGCGCGCTGTTTTTGCCGTTGGCATAACCGAAGCTTAACATGAAACAACGCGCCCTCACCCAACCCTCTCCCAAGGGAAAGGGCTTAACAGAGCCATGACCCTGGCCTTGCCCGCACACGGGCTATAGTATCGCGGCACCTTCCGTAGATTTGGTTTACCCCGTGTTCGCCATCGCCTTTCCCCAGATCGATCCCGTGATTTTCGCCGTCGGGCCTTTCGCCATTCGCTGGTATGCGCTGGCGTATATCGCGGGCCTGTTCGGCGGGCTGTGGGTGATGCGGCGCTATGTCCAAAAATCGCCAGCCCTGATGACGCCGCAGCAGGTGGATGACTTCTTCCTGTGGGCCATGCTGGGCGTGATCTTGGGCGGACGCATCGGCTACGTGTTGTTCTACAAGCCGCTGGAATACCTGAACGACCCCGTGGCGATCTTGAAAACCTGGGAAGGCGGCATGTCGTTCCACGGCGGCCTCTTGGGCGTCATCGCCGCCATCATGCTGTTCGCGCGCAAATACAAGATCGAGCAGTGGTACGTCTCGGATGGCGTGGGCGTGGTGGTGCCCATCGGCTTGGGCTTCGGGCGGCTGGCCAACTTCATCAACGGCGAACTATGGGGGCGCGTTGCGCCGGACGTGCCTTGGGCCATGGTGTTCCCGGGGGCCGGCGACGTGCCGCGCCATCCCAGCCAGTTGTACCAGGCCGGCCTGGAAGGCGTGCTGCTGTTCGCCGTCATGCTGTTTTTCGCGCGCCATGAACGCATCCGCCGCGCGCCCGGCACGCTGACGGGCATTTTCTGCACGGGCTACGGCATTGTGCGCATCATCGGCGAATTCTTCCGCCAGCCCGACGCGCACATCGGCTTCCTGGCCATGGGCGTCACCATGGGCCAGTTGCTCTCCATCCCCATGGTGCTGTTCGGCGCCTGGTGCATCTGGCGTGCCGACAAAGCAGCGGCCAAGTCCGCCAAAGCATGAGCGACCCCACGGCGCATCTGGCCGCGCACCTGCGCGAGGAGATCCGCCGCGCAGGCTTTATCAGTGTGGCCGCCTACATGGACATGATCGCCGCCGGTTACTACGCGCGCGGCGACGTCTTTGGCGTGAAGGGCGACTTCACCACGGCGCCCGAGATCAGCCAGGCCTTCGGCGAGATCATCGGCCTGTGGTGCGCCGTGACGTGGCAGCAGATGGGCAAACCCCATCCCTTCCGGCTGATCGAATGCGGGCCGGGCCGCGGCACCCTGATGGCCGATCTCTTGCGCGCAGCCAATCAGGTGCCGGAGTTTACCGCCGCCGCCGAGATTCATCTGGTCGAACGCAGCGAGGCGCTGCGCGCCGTTCAGAAGCGTACGCTCGGCAAGGGCAGCATCACGCCCCACAACATCATCTGGCACGACGATTTCAGCACCACGCCCAGCGGGCCGTGCCTGGTCATCTGCAACGAATTCCTGGATGCCCTGCCCATCCGGCAGTTTCAGCGCACCGCACACGGCTGGGCCGAGCGCGTCGTGGAACTGGATGGCGGGGGGCAATTCAGGTTCGGGACGCAACCCGTCGATAACGCGCCGATCCCCATTCCTATCGCCATGGCTGCCGAAGTGGGCGCGGTCTTCGAGTATTCCGAGGCGGTCGCGGGGTTTGTCGGGGCGGTCGCGCAGCGCGTCGTGCGTGACGGCGGGGCCGCGCTGTTGATCGACTATGGCCATACCGTTTCAGCCGCCGGCGACACGCTGCAGGCGGTCAAACAGCATCAGTATGTGCCGGTGCTGCAAAATCCGGGCAGCGCGGACCTCACCGCACACGTGGATTTCGCCGCCGTGAAAAATGCGGGCCGCACCCATGGCGCCAATGTCTTTGGTCCGGTCGAGCAAGGCACGTGGCTGAAGCAACTCGGCATCGGTGTGCGGCAAGTGCAGCTCGCGCGCGGCAAGCCACCCGAGGTGGCCCGCACCGTCGAAGAGGGCGTGCGCCGTCTGACCGAACCCCACGGCATGGGCGCGCTGTTCAAGGTCATCGCGCTGACGCACCCTGGCCTGCCTATGCTGGAGGGATTTGCAGCCGGTTCATGACCACCGAATTTCTCCTCCACCTTTCACGATCCGCGTCATTGATTTGCCGTCATGCGGCGCTTAGCTTCAGGACGCATTTTTCGAGGCTGCTTTTCTCGGCTGTTCGGCGGTGGATAAATGATTCACGGAATTCACGGAACTCCCGCAACTCACCTGCATTCGTCCTGCATTTGCAGGCGCCGGATTGTGATAAGCTCTGTGAATAAAGCCCCATGACCGTCACCGTTCCTGTCCTTGCTTTGCCCGGCGTGCGTCACGGGTTTTTCACGCGCAATGCCGAAGGCGAAACCGCCGGCAACCGGAACTGCGCCTACCGGTCGGGCGATAACGAAGCCGAGGTTGACGCCAACCGCACGCGGTGCGCCTTGGCCGTGGGCACAGACCTCGCGCATCTTGTCACCGTGAAGCAGCGGCATACGGCGGATGTGGTGGTTGCCACAGCGCCCGTGCCCTGGCGCGAGGCCCCCGTTGCCGACGCCTTGGTGACGACCACGCCGGGCTTAAGCCTCGGCGTTCTCACCGCCGACTGCGCGCCGGTGCTGCTGGCCGCGAAAAATGCGAAAGTGATCGGCGCGGCCCACGCCGGATGGCGCGGCGCCTTCGACGGCGTCTTGGAAAATACTGTAACCGAAATGGAACGTCTGGGTGCCGCGCGCAGCGACATTGTCGCCGCCGTGGGCCCCTGCATCGGCAAGGCCAGCTACGAGGTGGGCCCGGAGTTCGTGGAGCGCTTTACAGCGAAGGACAAAAGCTACGCCCAGTATTTTTCAGCACCCGATGCGTGGGGCCATGCCTATTTCGATCTCGCGCGGTTTGCCGCTGACCGCTTGAAAGCCGCCGGCGTAGGCACTGTGGTCGTCAGCGGGCATGACACCTGCGCCGAAGAAGCCGAGTTCTTCAGCTTCCGGCGCGCCACCTTGTGCAGCGAACCCGATTATGGCCGGCAACTGTCGGCCATTGCCTTGAGCGCAATCCCATGAACCGCCTGCTCGTTGTCATGCTCTCCTGTCTGGCGCTGGCCGCGTGCGGCGACACGCCCCAGCCCTTCAAGGGCTCAAAAAAAGTCACGGCGGATGTGGCGGTTCTGGACGTGCCCTCGGCCGTGGGCATCGCCGTGGTGCCGGTGGACGGCCTGCCGCAGCCCTTGAACGGGCAACTGACGGCAGCGATTGCAAAGGCGCTCGAGGTTTACGAAATCCCCGCCGAGCCAGTGCCGGTGAACCAGGGCCTGGGCTTTTCTCTGGAAGGCCGGGTGGTCGACAAAACCACTGCCAACGGCAGCACCACCGCCGACCTGCTGTGGATTCTGAAGGGCCGCAACGGCCGCGAAGCCGGGCTTTACATGCAGGCCATCGCCGTCACCGACCAGCAGTGGCAACTGGGCTCGCTGGCCGCCGCCGCCCAGACCGGACGCGACACCGCCGAGGCCATTGCCGCCATCATCGACGGCGACACCCAGCGCGCCGCCGGGGCCACGGACCGCACCGCCCGCACAGCGGCGGGGACCGCGAAAGACGCGGGCGCGTCCCCCGCCCCACGCCCGCTCAGGGTGTCGGTGAAGCCCATGGAGGGCGCCCCCGGCGACGGACGCGAATCGCTGCAACTGGCGACCCTGGAAACCCTGCTCGCCAACGGTGTGACACGCGACGACGTCAACCCCGACGTGGTGCTGATCGGCAGCGTCAAAACCGAACCCTCGGTGAACGGCCAGGAGTTCATGACCATCGCCTGGCGCGCCATCGCCCAGGACGGCGAGGAACTGGGCGAAGTGAAGCTGACCAACAACATCCCCAAAGGCGCCCTGGACGGCCGCTGGGGGCCCACCGCCTTCGCCATCGCCGAGGCCGGATTGCCGCAAATGCTGGAGCTTCTCTCCTTTGCACCGCGATTCTGACGGCATCCACGAACCCTTGGGCAGACCGCCGGGCGAGCAGCAGCAAAAAGTCGCGGTTTTCCGCGGGTTTGGGGGCGTTTACAGCACCGTGACGGGTTGATAGTTTGCGCCCCGCTTGTACCGGTGTGGGGCCGGTCGGCAGGCCAGAATGGGCAACGGGGCAGCGCCGATGAAATTGATCGCGGGGAACAGCAACCGGCCGCTGGCGGAAGCGATTGCGTCCTACCTGCACCTGCCGCTGACCAACGCCTCCATCAAGCGCTTCTCGGACATGGAAATCTTCGTCGAGATCCATGAAAACGTGCGCGGCGAGGACGTGTTCGTCATCCAGCCCACCAGCTACCCCGCCAACGACAACCTGATGGAGCTTCTGATCACGCTGGACGCCTTGCGCCGCGCCTCAGCCCGGCGCGCGACCGCGGTGATCCCCTACTACGGCTACGCCCGCCAGGACCGCAAAACCGGCGGCCGCACGCCCATCACGGCCAAGCTCGTGGCCAACCTCATTACCGAAGCGGGCGCCGGCCGCGTGCTGACCTTGGACCTGCACTCGGGTCAGATTCAGGGTTTCTTCGACATACCGCTGGATAATCTGTACGCGGCGCCGGTGTTCACCACCGACATCCAGAGCCGCTACAAGGGCGAAGAGCCCGTGATCGTCTCGCCCGACGTGGGCGGTGTGGCCCGCGCCCGCGCCATCGCCAAGCGCATCCACGCCGAACTGGCCATCATCGACAAGCGCCGTGAAAAAGCCGGCCAGTCGGAAGTGATGAACATCATCGGCGACATCAAGGGCCGCGCCTGCATTCTTGTCGATGACATCGTCGACTCAGCGGGCACGCTGTGCAACGCCGCCGTGGCGCTGATGAACGAAGGGGCGAAATCGGTGTCAGCCTACGTCACCCACGGCGTGCTGTCAGGCGGGGCCGTGGGCCGCGTCACCGCTTCGCCGCTGAAGGAGTTGGTTATCACCGACAGCATTCAGGGCACTGAAGCCGTGCGCCTCGCCGACAACATCCGGCAAATCTCCATCGCCGCCCTCATGGCCGAAGCGATCAAACGAACAAGCCAGGAAGCTTCTGTTTCAAGTCTGTTCGAGTAACAACCCCGCTAGCATCTATTCGCCGGTTTTCCGCACCCCTCGAATAAGCCTAAACTTGAGCCGCCGTTTCATGGCGGCTGGTATAAAGCCCATGCGCTTTTTGGGCCGCATCTACTGAGGGGGACCTACATCATGCGCCATTATCTGAAACTCATCCTGCTGCTGGCAGTCGTTGCGCTGTGTCCGGGCGTCATGGGCAACGCCTACGCCCAGGACCTGAAAGACATCATCAAGAAGAATCCCGGGCGTAGCCCCGAATGGATTGCCGAAACAGCAAAGCAGCCCGTCGCCGAGGTGGTGAAACAACTGGTGGCCGGTTACCGGGTTCCCATCGCGCCCAGCAAGTTCGACGAAGTGTGGTTGAAGCTGACGACATGGGAAAACCCGCTCTTGATCACCATTGTCGCCGGCACGGTGATCGAAGTGCATTCGAAAATCCCGAAGGGCAGCTATGCGCAAGGCTTCTTTAACCTTGAAGACGGCGCCCCCCTGACCGGGCATTTCCGGCCCGACAACATCAAAGCCATCTACGTCATCGAGGAACCCTCACGCGAAGGCGGCGTCGCCCGGCAGGTGGCGTTCTTCGACGCCGAAGGCAAGCGCGTGTTCGGCATTTTCGTCGACCGCAAGGAAAGCGGCGGCGAGCATTACCCAGGCACCCTGGCGCAGTTCAAGGAACTGCAGGCGTTTTACAGCAAGCAGGCCTTGGGCTCCTAAGCCGACGACACGGAGCCGTACATGTTGAGGAACACAGCCGCGTCGTGGGGAACGGCTTCAAAGACGTTTCACTGGGCCTTCGCGCTGTTTGTAGCTGTACAAGTTCCTTTGGGCTTCTGGCTCTCGCGCGAAGCACCCCAGGCCCGCATCACCGGCGACGATTCAACGCTGCTGTGGCTGGAGCAAATTCACCATAGCTGCGGGTTCCTTATTCTGATGACGGCGCTGGCGCGGCTGTGGTGGCGCAATGCCAACACGGTGCCGGACCACCCCGCTCTGTCGCCGCGTTATCAGGTGGCTCTGGCCTGGCTGACGCACGCGACGTTATACACGCTGATGTTCGTGTTTCCGCTGTCGGGCTGGGCGGCCTCCAGCGTGATCGGCAGCGAGCAGTTCCCGGTGCCGATCAATTTCTTCGGCTTCGAGATGATCCCCCTGGATTTCCTGCGCACGCTGCCGGCACCCTTCAACACCTTCGCCATTTACCGCGACATACATACGTATTGTTGGTGGGTGGGCGGCGGCGTGCTGTCGTTGCACATCCTGGCCGCGCTCTATCATCACTTCGTGCTCAAAACCGACGTTCTGAAGCGCATGATGCCGGGCGTATTGTCCGAGTCTGCCGAGCAAGGCGGCAATCGCGCTTGAGCCCGCAGGAGGGCCCCGAACCCTCTGAAAATCTGAGCTTTTTGTCCCCTTTCTATGCCTTGCCTTCGGCAGCGCGGGCGTGTACACCACCGCCGCTTTTGCGGAGTCCCGCATTGGCCAGCCGGCACCCCTGGAGGCTAGGCTGCGTTACTCAGGTGGCAACACCAGAGTAACCCATTGATATATATGGAGAATACCCATGCCGCAGGTGACCTCTTTGAAGGTTCAACCGCGCGAGCGGGCAGGTAAGGGGGCAGCCCGTGCCATCCGTCGTGCCGATCTCGTTCCCGGGGTCGTGTACGGTGGGAAGGCCGAGCCGACCCTCATTTCTGTCGAGCCGCGCACGCTGAATGCCTTGATGCACAAGCCGAACTTCCGCGTCACGATTTTCGAAATGGAAATCGAAGGCGGCAAGGCCGAGCGCACCATGGCGATGGACGTGCAGATGCACCCCGTCACCGACCGCCCGATCCACGTCGATTTCCGCCGCGTCGACAAGAACACCGCCGTGCGCGTGCCGATCCCGGTGCACTTCCTGAACGACAGCGCCTCGCCCGGCATCAAGATGGGCGGCGTGCTGAACATCGTGCGCCACGACATTGAAGTGTACGTGAAGCCCGACGACATCCCCGACCACATCGACGTGGACTTGACGGGCCTGAAGATCGGCGATTCCGTTCACATCAACTCGCTGCAGTTGCCCAAGGGCGTGAAGCCGACGATCGCGCGTAACTTCACCGTGTGCTCGATCGCCCCGCCGACCGTGATGGTGGAAACCGAAACCACCGCCGCCGCGCCGGCCGAAGGCGAAGCTGCCGCCGCTGCCGCAGCGCCCGCCGCGGGCGATGCCAAGGCCGCACCGGCCGCTGGCGACGCCAAGGCTGCTCCGGCCGCCGACGCCAAAGCCGCCCCGGCCAAGAAGAAGTAACACCGTTTTCCCGGCAGCGGGGTTCGCCTTGCTGCCGGTTCTTTCTTCCCTCACGCTCGTTCTCCCCCTTCCCTCTTTGCCTGACCCGAGGGCGCCATGCGGTTACTGGTGGGCTTGGGCAATCCCGGCTCCAGCTACGAACATAACCGGCACAACATCGGCTTCATGGCCGCTGATAAAATCGCCGTGGCGTTTTCGTTTGGGCCCTGGAAGGCGCGCTTTCAAGGCAAGGTGTGCGAAGGCACGGTGGGCAGCGAAAAAACGCTGCTGCTGAAGCCGGGCACGTTCATGAACCTCTCGGGCCAGGCTGTGGGCGAGGCGATGCGCTTCTACAAGCTCGCGCCCGCCGAGGTGATTGTGCTGTACGACGAACTGGAATTGCAGCCGGGCCGCCTGAAAGTGAAACAGGGCGGCGGCAACGCCGGGCACAACGGCCTGAAAAGCATCGATGCGCATATTGGTGTGGATTACTGGCGGGTGCGGCTCGGCATCGGGCATCCGGGCGACAAGAACAAGGTCTCGGGTTACGTGCTGCAGGATTTCGCCAAAGCCGATCAGGCCTGGCTGGAGCCGTTCTTGGACGCGATCACCAAGGCTCTGCCGCCGCTGGTGCAGGGCGACCCCAACCTGTTCATGACCAAGGTGGCGCTGCTGACCAAGGACACGACGCCGAACAAAGAGCCGGGGCAACCGGCGGATAAGACGAACGACAACAAGGATGCGAAGTAGTTATGGGTTTTAATTGTGGAATCGTCGGCCTGCCCAACGTCGGCAAATCGACGCTGTTCAACGCGCTAACCGCGACCGCCGCAGCGCAAGCCGCCAACTTTCCGTTCTGCACGATTGAGCCCAACGTCGGCCGCGTGGCCGTGCCCGATGAGCGCATTGATGCGCTGGCGGCGATCGCCAAGCCGCAGAAAGTTGTGCCCACGCAATTGGAGTTCGTGGATATCGCAGGGCTGGTACGCGGCGCCTCCAAGGGCGAAGGACTGGGCAACAAGTTCCTGGCCAACATCCGCGAAGTCGACGCCATCGTCCATGTGCTGCGCTGCTTCGAGGATGAGAACGTCACCCACGTGGAGGGTTCGGTGAACCCGGTGCGCGATGCGGAAACCGTCGATACCGAACTGATGATCGCCGATCTCGAAAGCCTGGAACGGCGCATCGACCAGGCGCAAAAGAAGGCCAAGGGCGGCGACAAGGACGCCAAGGATTTGATCGCGGTGATCGAGCCCTGCCTCGTCGCATTGCGGGCCGGCAAACCCGCCCGCACCGCCAAGCCGGCAGACCCCGCCGCCGAGAAAATTTTTCACGGGCTTCAGTTGCTGACCTCCAAGCCGGTGCTGTACGCCTGCAACGTCGAGGAAAGCGCCGCCGCCACCGGCAATGCCTTCTCAAAGAAGGTGGAAGAAATGGCCAAGGCCCAAGGGGCCCGCACGGTCGTGATTTCAGCCGCGATCGAGGCCGAAGTGTCGCAACTGGGCGACGAAGCGGCCCAGAAAGAGTTTCTGGAAAGCTTAGGCTTGACGGAAACGGGCTTAAGCCGCGTCATCCGCGAAGGTTACAAACTTCTCGATCTCATCACCTACTTCACGGTCGGGCCCAAGGAAGTGCGCGCCTGGACCATCAAGCGCAACACCGCCGCCCCGCAAGCGGCCGGCGTGATTCACACGGACTTCGAAAAGGGCTTCATCCGCGCCCAGACCATCGCCTACGACGATTTCATCGCGCTCAAGGGTGAACAAGGCGCCAAGGATGCCGGCAAGGTGCGCGCCGAAGGCAAGGACTACATCGTGCAGGACGGGGATATCTTGGAATTCCTGTTTAACGTTTAAGCGCCGGAATCTCTTTTACCACGGGCTTGGCGTTGCGCTTCTCGTCATACAGCCCCCAATAAGCTTCTTCCGGATGATAGCCCGGCACCGGGTGCACATCGTTCACGCGCCAGGGCGCATCGAACCCTGAGAAGAACGCGAAGGCTTTAACCCGTGACGGCGGAAACTGCTTTTGCAGCTCTGTGTAGAACGAGGCCTGACGCGTTGGTGTGAAACCCTTATCGACGGGGGCGGTGGGCACGCCTGTTTCCTTCACCAGCACCGGGCCGCAATAGGCTTTCGACAAATCCCCCGCCACGTTCACCACGAATTCCGCCGCGTTGAAATCGGGCGCGGCCCTGAACCACGGCTCGAACACCGGATGCACGTTGGCCATCAGCATGTCTGATTGGCGCAGCGCCGGTATGGCTGCTGGCTCGACCAGCAAATGAAACGGCTCGGTGGTGGCAACGGCCAAGGTTGGCGCGGCTGTGCGCATCTCTTGCATCGCGCGGGCCAAGTCGTCGAATGAATGGCGTTTGCCGTAGACGGTTTCATTGCCCACCGATACGCCCGCCGCCACCGGCGTGCGTTTGGCGGCGGCGATGACATTCGCGCGCTCGGCCGTGTTGTTTATGTCGTACATGCCCATGATGACTGCGCGGAAGCCCAGTCTGGCCGCCACGTCGGGCACGCGCTCCACGCCGCTGTGCGCGCTGTAGGTGATCACGCCATCGAACCGCGGGCGCAAAAGCTTCAAATCCGCCTCAAGGCTGGCCTCGGATACTGGCGTGGTCTTGCCGTCGATAACTTTTAGCTCCGAGGGCACATAGGCGATGAAACGCCCCGTGGCCATGACCGCTTGAATACGCGCAACGCCTGCGGGCGGGACATGTGTGGCGCATATAGGCGCCGCGTGTGCCGCCAAAGGCAACAACGCAACAACCATCGCCATAAGCAACAGTAGTTGGGCACTACGCACGTACAGCACCATCACTGTCACCACCCGGTTTAACCGGGTGGTCCATGTTTCAAAGGATGCAGGCAATTGTTTCACGATGGATCGCCCGATCAAGTCGGGCGATGACAAAAAAAGTGGAATCCCACAAACAAAAACCGCCGAGGTTGCCCCCGGCGGTTTCATGGTCAGCCTGTCGGCTGAGGCTTATTTCTTCTCAAGACTTATTTCTTTTCCAGGCGGGCCCAGATCTTGCGCTTCAACAGGTACGCCAGGATGGTGAAGATCAGCACATAGATCATCACCCGGAAGCCGGTGGCATGGCGCGCTTCCAGCTTGGGCTCGGCGGCCCAGTGCAGGAAGGCCGAGATGTCGGCCGAAATCTGCTCGGCCGAGGCCTTGGTGCCGTCGGCGTAGGTGACCTGATCGTCGCTGATCTGCTTGGGCATGCCGATCTGATGACCGGGGAAGTACTTGTTGTAGTTCATGCCCGCCAGCAATTCGGTGCCCGGCGGCGGATCTTCGTAGCCCTGCATCAGCGAGTAGACGTAGTTGGGCCCGCCGACGCGGGCTTTGGTCATCAACGACAAATCGGGCGGCAGAGCGCCGTTGTTGGACGCACGGGCGAAATTGTCGTTCGGGTACGGGTTGGGGAAGTGATCGGCCGGCGTGCCCTTACGGGTCACGTCGCTGCCTTCCTCGTCGATGGCTTTGAACTCATACTCGGCGGCCAGCGCCTTCACCTGATCTTCGCTGTAACCCAGCGCGGTCAAGTTGCGGAAGGCGACGTACTTCAGCGAGTGGCACGAGGCGCAGACCTCGCGGTAGACCTGCAGCCCGCGCTGAAGCTGGAGTTTATCGAACTTTCCGGTGGCGCCATCGAAGGTCCACTGCCTCTTGAGAAGCTCGGGGCCCGCTTCGGCCGCCAGGGCGGCCGTGGAAGTGAGGGTGAACGCCGCGGCGGCGGCCAGAACGATCTTTTTCATGGCTTTACTCCGCGGGTTTCAAAACGGGCGTACTGATGGACGCCGGCAAGGGTTTGGGCGTTTCGATCCACCCCAATACCGGCATGATCACCAGGAAGAAGACGAAGTAGTAGATGGTGGCGATACGGCCCTGGATCAAGGGCAGGCCTTCGGGCAACTGTGCGCCGCACCAGGTGAGCACGACAGCGTTGATCACGAACAGCCAGAAGAACACGCGGAACCACGGCCGGAAGCTGGCCGAGCGCACACGGGACGTATCCAGCCACGGGATCACGAACAGCACCAGGATGGCGCCGAACATGGCGACAACGCCCAACAGCTTGTCCGGGATGGCGCGCAGGATCGCGTAGAACGGCAGGAAGTACCATTCCGGCACGATGTGCGGCGGGGTCACGAGCGGGTTGGCCGGGATGTAATTGTCCGGGTGGCCCATGGCGTTCGGGGCCCAGAACACCACCGCGAAGTAGAACAGCATGAAGAAGCCCAAACCAAAGGCGTCCTTCGAGGTGTAGTACGGGTGGAACGGAATCTTGTCGGCCGGAGCCGCCTCGATGCCCAGCGGATTGTTGGAGCCCGGAATGTGCAGCGCCCAGATGTGCAGGAACACCAGGGCCGCGATCACGAACGGCAACAGATAGTGCAGCGAGAAGAAGCGGTTCAGCGTCGGGTTATCGACCGAGAAGCCGCCCCACAGGAAGGTGACGATGGGATCGCCGATGACGGGAATGGCCGAGAACAGGTTGGTGATGACGGTGGCCCCCCAGAAGCTCATCTGGCCCCAGGGCAGCACATAACCCATGAACGCGGTGGCCATCATGGCCAGGAAGATCAGGATGCCGATCCACCACAGCACTTCGCGCGGCGCCTTGTACGACCCGTAGTAAAGACCGCGGAAGATGTGCACATAGACGACGATGAAGAAGAAACTGGCCCCGTTGGCGTGCATGTAGCGGATGAGCCAGCCGAAGTTCACGTCACGCATGATGCGTTCGACCGAGTCAAACGCCATGTCCTTGTGCGCGGTGTAGTTCATCGCCAGGAAGATGCCGGTCAGGATCATCACCGCCAGCATGAACAAGGCCAGCGAGCCGAAGTTCCAGAAGTAGTTCAGGTTCTTCGGCGCCGGGTACTTGGTGCCGATCGAGTGATCGAGGAACGAGACGATGGGGAGGCGCTGCTCATGCCATTCGTAGGCGCGGCGCCAAACGCTTTTTTCCGTGCTCATGTGCCGTTCTCCTAACCGATGCGCACGGTTGTATCATCGAGGAACTGATAGGGCGGAACCGCGAGGTTCGCCGGCGCAGGCCCTTTGCGGATCCGGCCCGAGGTATCGTAGTGCGAGCCGTGGCACGGGCAGAACCAGCCGCCGAAGTCACCGCGCGGGTCCATCGGCTTGTTGCCCAAGGGAATGCAGCCCAGGTGCGTGCAGACACCGACCAGGACCAGATACTTGTCTTTGTCTTTCTTCACGCGGTCGGCATCCGGCGCCGGATCGACCAACTCGGTTAAGGTGACGTTGCGCGCGGCGTCGATCTCGGCCTGCGTGCGGTAGCGCACGAACACAGGCTTGCCGCGCCAGACGACGGTGATGGCCTGGCCTTCCTGCAACGACGCCAGACTGAATTCGGTGGTGGACAGGGCCAGCGTGTCCGCGGCCGGGTTCATACTGTGGATCAGCGGCCACACCGCCATCGCGCCGCCGACGGCGCCGAAGGCGATGGTCGAATGCAACAAGAAGTCGCGGCGTGTTTCGCCATCTCCAGCGTGATGGACCGGTGCCGTGTTCGCCATGCTTATGATCCCCTTTAATCGCGTCTCGCGGCGTTTTTCTGCCGTGGGCGCGCACGTTTTGAAGTGACGGCGCGAAAGCCCCTCTGCCCCGGTTCTTCCCCGCCGTCCGCCCCCGCTTTTTGGGCGGAAAATGCAACAACTTCAAGGAATTCCGGTGCGCTCGGGGGTATAGAATAATTCCTGAGCCTTGAAAAGACCTCGCACGCGGCGGCTTTTTCTCATATTTCAAGGGCTTGCGAAATCGCGAACGGTTCGCAACTACCCGGACTTTTTACGGCGAAAATTCAACCCCATGCGCCTTGCCCTCTACCAGCCCGATATCCCGCAGAACATGGGCGCTATGATGCGCCTGGGGGCCTGCTTCAAGGTGCCTATCGACGTGATCGAACCGTGCGGATTCCCCTTCGATGAAAAGCGCCTGCGGCGCACCGCCATGGACTACGGCGAGGCGGCCGAGATAGTGCGTCACCGCTCGTGGGACGCGTTTCTGACGGCATTCAGGGCCGACAATACGCGCAGACTCGTGCTGTTGACGACGGCCGCCGAGGCGAACCACGCCGACTTCAAGTTCAGCCCCGCCGACACGCTGCTTTTGGGCCGCGAAAGCCACGGCGTGCCGCCCGAGGTGCACGACACCGCCGATGCCTGCGTGCGCATTCCCATTGCCCGGGGCCTGCGCTCGCTCAATGTTGCGCTGGCCGCGGGAATCGTGCTCGCCGAAGGGTTGCGGCAGTTGGGTATTTTTACAGGAAAATCAGAGCTTTAACTGTTGTCACTCGGCTCTCGTGGGTGACAGTTAATTCATCTGGCGCCCATCTTTTTGTAAGGGTCGGGGGCATATCTTCACAATCATCGACGGCAAGCCTTCACCCCCCTGAACACGGCCTGCTGTCGGGAGGATCCCCTGACAGATATGGTTCATCCCCCTCAATGGACCTGAAAAATCCTCCCTCAGACTGACGGCCCGGGCACCCCTCCCGGGCCGTTGTCATTTTGGGGCTTTGGGCCTCTCACGCTTTTGTGGCGGCATGCTGGGCATGAGCCAGGACCGCCCGAGACTCTGC
>JAEUKM010000002.1 GCA_016793085.1 Rhodospirillaceae bacterium | reverse complement strand
CAGGGGCATCACCAGCGGCACCAGGCCGTCATGCGGCATGATCTTGGCCCAGGCGTCGCGCCAGGTGTTGGAATCCTGCCAGAGCAGCGCCGTACCGCCGTCTTGCAGCACGGCGATGAGCAGCAACGGCTGGCTGGCGGTTTCAGCGAAGGGCACGTTCTGGCCGCGCAGGTATTGTCGTATGGCGTTGGGGTTGAAGTGCACGTTGAGGTCGGCCAAGTAGCGCACGGCAGACGAGCGCTCGTTGGTGACCGAAAACTCGTAGACCATTTCAATGATCTGGTTGGCGCCGGGAATGGCGACCTTCGCCGTGTCCTGCGGCAGCGTCAGGCGCTCGACCAGTTTGCGGAAGGCCGCAACACGGCCCTCAGTGTGGCCGCGGTCGCGCGCCTCGGTGACGCTGCCTGCGGTTACGTCCACCGGCACGCCGCGCACCCAGAACGGGTCGGCTTTCAAGGGTGCGGCGGGAACCGGGAACATGGCGGGCGGCGCCATGCTGGGCGTTGCGGGGGCCGTCTGTGCGGAAACAGGCGCTTGCGCCAGGGCCGCGCTGCCTGCCGCCAGCAGACCGGCCAAAACCAATCCTGCCCAACTACTTGCCATCAAGCCGTGTTTCAGTATGTTGCCCAAGACTTTACTCCAACCACACGCCGGTACCGGGCGCTGGGACGACCCTCTTGAAGTCGAACCGAAACAAGGGTTTAGCCTACATCACGGCTCAGGTCGATATTGCAGCGCCATGACCAATAACTCCGTCGATTATACCGCCGCCGGGGTCGATTATTCCAAGATCGACCCCCTGAAAATCGACGCCCAGCGCGCCGCCAAGGCCACGGGCGGCAATCTGGCGCATACGGGCTTCCAGGAGATCGCGGCCTCGCGCGGCGAATCGGCCTATGTGGTGGACATGGGCGATTTCCTGCTGGCGTCCATTACCGAGTGCCTGGGCACGAAAGTCCTGATCGCCGACGCCATGCGGCCCATCACGGGCAAAACCTATTTCGACAGCCTGGCGCAAGACACGCTGGCCATGGCCATCAACGACATCATCACCGTGGGCGCGACACCCATGTCGGTGCAGGCCTACTGGGCGGCGGGATCGAGTGATTGGTTCGATGACAAAGAACGCGCGCATGACTTGGTGCAGGGCTGGAAGGCCGCCTGCGACCGCTGCCAGGTGTCGTGGGGCGGCGGCGAAACGCCGAGCCTGGTGGGTGTGGTGAACCCCGGCACCATCGACCTCGCCGCATCGTGCATCGGCATCGTGCGCCCACGCGAGCGGCTGACGATTGCGGACAAACTTGCCGTGGGCGATGTGATCGTGCTGCTGGCGTCCAGCGGCATTCATGCCAACGGCGTTTCACTGGCGCGTAAGATCGCCGCCGACACGCCTGCGGGTTACTCGGCCAAGCTCAGCGATGGACGCCTGTACGGCGACGCGCTCTTGGACCCGACCGTGCTTTATTCGCCCGTCACCGAGGCAGTGTTCGCGGCGGGCGTCATTCCGCACTACTGCGCCAACATCACCGGACACGGCTGGCGGAAAATCATGCGTCATCCGGTGGCGTTTACGTACCGCTTCCATACGATAGCGCCGGTGCCGCCGGTGCTGGCCTACTTGCAGCGGGCCGCGCGTATGACCGACGCCGAAGCCTACGGCACGTTCAACATGGGCGCGGGCTTCGCGCTGTTCGTCGACGCCAAGGACGCCGAGAAAACCGTGGCGGCGGCGCAGAACGCCGGTGTCGCGGCGTGGGTGGCAGGCAAAGTGGACGCCGGCCCCAAGAGCGTGGTGATCGAACCTATCGGCGTCACGTACACCGACGCGGATATGCATTTGAGGGCGTAGCGCCTTACAGCTTATCCAGATCAATCTGGCCGCTGAAGATTTTCTGCAACACCAGCGGATACATTTCCTGCTCCTTGGCCTGCACGCGCTGCGCCAAGGTATCGGGCGTATCTCCGATCTCCACTTTCACTTCGCCCTGCATGACGATGGGGCCGTGATCGTACTCGCCGTCGACGATGTGAATGGTGGCGCCCGACACGCGCTCGCCCGATTTCAGCACCGCCTCATGCACGTGCTTGCCGTACATGCCCTGCCCGCCGAATTTCGGCAGCAGCGCCGGGTGAACGTTGAGGATGCGCTTCGGAAACGCGGCTAGAATTTTCGGGCCCAGTTTACGCATGTAGCCCGCAAGAACGATGAGATCGACCTTGGCCGCCGTCAGCGCCGCGGCCAGGGCGGCATCGAGCGCGTCTTCCGAGCCCAGCTTGGTGGCGCTCAAGTGCTGCCAGGGCAAACCTTGCAGATCGGCCCAGGCAATCGCGCCGCAATCTTTGTTGTTGGAAATAAGAAGGGCCGGCTCGGCGTTGAGTCGGCCCTGCTGACAGGCCGCCACAATCGCCCGCATGTTGGTTCCGTTGTGCGAAGCCAGGAACCCGAGGCGCGGGCGTTGCGGCAGCGGTGCCATATTGAAGAACTAGCCGACGATTTCGGAGCCCGAGAAGAAGTAGGCGATTTCGATGGCGGCGTTTTCGGGCGAGTCAGACCCATGGGCCGAGTTGGCTTCGATGGATTCCGCGAACGTTTTGCGGATGGTGCCTTCGGCGGCGTTGGCGGGGTTGGTGGCGCCCATGATTTCGCGGTTCTTGGCCACGGCATCTTCGCCTTCCAGCACCTGCACCACCACGGGGCCCGAGGTCATGAAATCCACGAGCGACTTGAAGAACGGGCGCTCCTTGTGCACGCCGTAGAACGTCTCGGCCTGTTGGCGGCTCATCCAGATGCGCTTCTGGGCCACGATGCGCAAACCCCCGGCTTCCAGCAAGGCATTGATTTTGCCGGTCAAATTGCGGCGGGTGGCGTCGGGTTTGATGATCGAGAAGGTGCGTTGCACAGCCATAGGAACTCGCTTTGGGATGAGGTTACAGGGAGTGAAAGGGTGTTAATTCGGGCGGGGTTATAGACAACCCGGCCCCAAAGGGCAACCAAGGGCCCCTGCCCCTTCCGGGCGGCTTTCAGGTGGCTTTTTCGGCCCAGGAACCGCTTTCGGTCTGTTGCCAGTAGTGCAGCTCGTGACCGGCGTTTTTCGCCTCGATCCAGCGCTGCCGGGCGGCGGCCACGGCCGGCTCTGCCGTGCCGTCGAACAGGTCAAGGCAGCGCTCGAAGGTGCTTAAGAATCCCGCCGCCATGCCGTCGGTCAGCACCAGAATGCTGGCCCCATTGGGGTTCTCTTCCTTGGTGGTGAGATAGATGGGCTGCTGCGCCTCGAAGCCGTCGCGCGCGCTGCCGTGGGCCAGCCACGAGTTGGGATTGTAGGTCCAGAGATGATTATTGAGGGCCTCGATGCGGTCGTCCGAGGCAGCCATCACCACGGCGCGCTTGCCCGCCTGCATCACGCGCTCGAGCAGCGTCGGCAGGGCGCGTTCCAATGGCGATGTTTGCAGATGGTAGAAATCAACGCGCATAGGAGCATTTTCCCGAGAAGTGGCCTTCCACTTGGCGTGGAAAATGCGACCAACAAAAAAGTTTAACCCGCCAGCTTGATGCCGACAAAGCCGATCTTCTTGCCCGACAGCACGCGCAGCAGCACCGACTTGCGCTTGTCCTGCTTGGCTTTCTCCAGGGCGGTCTTGGCTTCCTCGACGCTGAGGACCGCCATTTGCTGGATTTCGTCGATCACGTCGCCCTTGCGGATACCCTTGCTGGCCGCATCGCCGTCATCGTCCACGTCCAGCACCACCAAGCCGTTGACGCTGTCTTCCAGCTGGTAGCGCTTGCGCAGACGGTCGGTGACGGGCGCGACCGTCAGCCCCAGGGCGGCCAGTTCGGTCTTTTCGGCTTGCGCCTTGTCGTCGGTGACGGCGGCCATAGCGGCGGCGGGCGCTTCTTCCTTCAATTCGGCCACCTTGGCCTTGATGGTCATCTGCTTGCCCTTGCGCCAGATCACCACGTCCACGGTCTTGTCGATGGGCGTTTCGGCGACAATGCGCGGCAGGGCGCGCATTTTGTCCACGGGCTTGCCGTCGAAGGACAGGATGATGTCGCCCATGCTCAAGCCCGCTTTTTGCGCCGGGCCGCCCTCGCCCACTTCGGCGATCATGGCGCCGCGCGCCTTATCCAAGCCAATGCTCTCGGCCATTTCCGGGCTGACGGACTGGATCTGCACGCCGATCCAGCCGCGCCGCGTGCGGCCGTACTGTTTGAGGTCGCTTAAGACCGGCTTCACCAGGTTGGCGGCGGCGGCAAAGCCCACGCCCACCGAAGCGCCCGAGGGCGAGAAGATGGCCGTGTTGATGCCCACCACTTCGCCGTCCATGTTGAACAGCGGCCCGCCCGAGTTGCCCTTATTGATGGCTGCATCGGTCTGGAAGAAGTCGTCATACTGGCCCGCGGAAATGTCGCGCGCGCGCGCCGAGATGATGCCTGAGGTAACGGTGCCGCCCAGGCCGAACGGGTTGCCAATCGCCAGCACCCAGTCGCCCACGCGCACCTTGTCGGAGTTGCCCCAGGGCACGGGCGTCAGTTCGCGGGTGGTGGTGATCTTGAGCAGCGCGATGTCGGTTTTCTCGTCACGGCCCACCAGTTTCGCGTCCAGCACCGTGTCGTCGTGCAGGGTCACGGAAATTTTGTCGGCGTTCTCGACCACGTGGTTGTTGGTGACGATGAAGCCCGCCTTGTCGATGATGAAGCCCGAGCCCAGCGAGGTCTGCTTGCGCTTGCGCGGCTTGGCCTGATCGTCGCCGTCCTCGTGCTGGCGGCGCTCGTAATCCTTGAACCACTCTTCCAGGGGTTCGGAAGGGTCGAGATCGTCCAACTCGCCGCCCCGGCGCTGGACGGTCTGGGTGGTGGAAATATTCACCACCGCGGGCAGCAGCTTTTCGGTCAGGTCGGCGAACGAGTCCGGCGGGGTGCGCGCGAAGGCTTGGGGCGCGGCAACGGACATCATCGCGCCCAGGCCGATGACGCCCGCCATAAACAGCTTCTGAAACACAGAGAACTCCCAGTTCATCTTGAGATCGGGGCGTGGCGAAAACGCCAAAAAGCCCTGGAATTCCGCCAATTAAGGGCCGAATCCCAGGGCTTTGCAAGAACGTCCTGATACAAATGACGCTTTTGTATCAGCGCGAAATAAGCCTGCTTGAAAGGGGGCGATCCTTTAAGGCTTCGCACCCGGCGGCAGGCGGTCGAAGTACTTAAAGAACTCGGAATTGGGGCTCAGAATCATGGTCGTGCCCGGTCCCAAGGATCCGCGGTAGGCTTCCATGGCGCGGAAGAAGGCATAGAACTCGGGGTCCTTGCCTTGCGCCTTGTTCAGAATCTGACGGCTTTCGGCTTCGCCGCCGCCGAGCAGAATCTGCGATTCCTTCTCGGCTTCGGCCAGGATCACCGTACGCTCGCGGTCGGCTTCGGCCTCGATGCGCGACTTGGATTCCTGCCCCAACCCGCGCGCCTGGGCCGCTTCGGCGATACGGTCAGACCTCATACGGTTGTAGGTGGATTGCAGCACCTGCTCCGTCAGGTCGGTCCGGCCGATGCGCACTTCGATCAGATCGATGCCGAACTCGGGCGCGCGCTTGCGCACGGCGTCGGTGATGTCGCGCATGATGGCGCTGCGTTCGGTATCCAGTAGGTTCTTCAGATTTGTCCGGCCGATGCGGTCGCGCACCGCGCCGTTCAGGATGTTGCCGAAGCGGTCGCGGAAGCCCGCTTCCGAACGCACGGTCTGGAAGAACTTCAAGGGATCGATGATTTTGTAGCGCGCGAACGAGTCGACGTTTATGCGGCGCTGATCCACCAGCACCATGTCCTGGCCCGTCGGGTCGAGATCGAGAATACGTGCATCGTAGTATTCCACGCTCTGGATGAACGGCACTTTAAAACTTAAACCCGGCTCGGTGATCACGCGCTGCGGATTACCCAACTGTACGACCAGCGCGATCTGGGTCTGGTGCACGGTGAAGAACGAACCTGACGCCAGCAGCACCAGGATGACCGCGACAATGGCGATCAGAATGCTCCGGGGCGAGTTCATGGCTGGCCTCCCTGCGTGCTCTGCTTTTTAAGCTCGGGCAGCGGAAGGTAAGGCACGACGCCAGGCCCGCCCTTCTCGTCCATAATGATCTTGTCGGCTTTACCCAGCACTTCCTGCATCGCCTCCAGGTACATGCGCCGCGCGGTGATGTCCTTGTTGGCGGCATACGTGTTGTAGAACGCCGTGAAGCGCGAGGCCTGACCTTCGGCCTCTTTCACCAGCTTTTCCTTCTGGGCGCTGGCGCTCTGCACCATGCGGGCGGCTTCACCCTTGGCGCGGGGGACAATGTCGTTTCTGTATGCGTTCGCTTCGTTGATCAGGCGTTCGCGGTCCTGGTTGGCGCGCTGCACGTCGTCAAACGCATCGCGCACTTCCTTGGGCGGTTCGGCGCCCTGGATTTGCAGATCGAGCACCGTGACACCCGACTTGTAGGAGTCCATGATTGTCTGCAACAAGTCTTGCGAACTTTGCGCCACCGACTCGCGCTCGCGGGTCAGGATCGCCTGCAGGGCGGTCCGGCCGACAACTTCGCGCACGGCGCTTTCCGAGGCGATCTTCACGGTCGCTTCGGGGTCGCGCATGTTGAACAGGAACTCACCGGCGTCGCGGATGCGCCACTGCACGGTGAACTTGATGTCGACGATGTTCTCATCGCCGGTCAGCATCAGACTTTCCTGCGGCACGTCGCGGCTGTTCTGCGCGCCGGGCGAACCGCGGAAGCCCACGGTGATCTGGTTGGTCTGCGTCACTTTCGGGCGCACCACATCGCCCACCGGGGCCGGGAACCAGTAGTTCAGGCCGGGCTGGGTGGTTTTCACGTAACGGCCAAACAGCAGTTCCACGCCCTGCTCGTCCGGCTGCACGCGGTAAAAGCCCGAGACACCCCAGAGCGCCAGCACGATGGCCGCGATCAACAGGAAACCACGACCCGTGCCGAGCCCGCCCGGAATGAACCGGCGCACGCGCTCCTGGCTGCGGCGCAACAGGTCTTCCAGGTCGGGGGGCGTTCCACCGCCACCGCCACGGCCGCCCCAATTGCCGCCGCCACCTCCGCCGCCGCCCCAGGGGTTTCCGCCGCCCCCGCTGCCGCCGCCCCAGGGGCCCTGCTGCTTGTACGCCATGTCGTCGTTTTCCATTGGAACCTGTGTATCCCCGTTGTCGCGCCGTGTGATTTTAGCCCGAATCCGACGCGGAAATAGTCATAGAATCCGCTTGCAGCGACGGCTTTGGGCCTTATAGGACACCCGCTGCCCGCGCCGCAAACGGAACGGGGCTATGTATACGCCCCAGACCGGTGCAGTCTGCTTTCATATTGGTCTCCTCACACGGATTTCAACGATGCCGCCCTCCTCCCCTGGCCCGTCCCGCGACGACATCCTGGCCCTGCTGAAAACCGTGGATTCCGGAACAGGCGGGCTGGATATCGTTTCACGCAACTGGGTGAAGGATGTTCTGACCAAGGACGGCCATGTGACGGTGGTGCTGGAAGTGCCCGCCGCCGTGGGCCCGAAGCTGGAGCCGGTGCGCGCGGCGGCCGAAAAGCAGATTCAGGCCTTGAGCGGCGTTCTCTCGGCCACCGTGGTGCTGACCGCCGAAAGCGCGCCCACTAAATCCGCCGCAGCGCCGCAAGCCAAGGGGGCCGGTGGACGGATCGAGCTGCCCGGCATCAGGCACATCGTGGCGGTGGCCTCGGGCAAGGGCGGCGTCGGCAAATCCACCACCGCTACCAATCTGGCTGTGGCGCTGGCGCAGTTAGGGCACAAAGTCGCAATTTTCGACGCGGATATTTTCGGGCCGTCGCAACCCCGGCTGCTGGGCGTTTCAAAACTGAAGCCGCAGTCGGACGGCAAGAAAGTCACCCCGCTTGAGGCGCACGGCGTGAAGGTCATGTCCATCGGCTTCATGATCGCCGAAGACAACCCCATCGTCTGGCGCGGCCCCATGGTAATGGGGGCCTTGGAACAGATGCTGCGCGACGTGGACTGGGGCGACGTGGACGTGATGATCGTCGACATGCCGCCGGGCACGGGCGACACCCAGTTGACCATGTCTCAGCGCGTTCCATTGGCAGGGGCCGTGATCGTCTCAACGCCGCAGGACATCGCGCTGTTGGATGCGCGCAAGGGCCTCAACATGTTCCGCAAAGTGGAAGTACCGATCCTGGGCCTGATCGAGAACATGAGCTACCACATCTGCACCAACTGCGGTCACCGCGAGGACATCTTCTCGCACGGCGGCGCGCACCGCACCGCCGACGAACTGAACGCCGACTTTCTGGGCGAGATTCCGCTGGACCTGAAAATCCGCGAAACCTCCGACGGCGGCACGCCGATTGTAATGGCCGAGCCTTCAAGTCCGCACGCCAAGGCGTATCTGGACATCGCGGCGAAAATCTGGGCCAAGCTGGACCAAGGCCCGCAAAAGGCTGCGCCCAAGATCAACCTGGGCAAAATGTTCGGGCTGCGGTAGTGCGCACCGTCGAAGCAATAAAATACATGTGTCATTCCCCGGCTTGACCGGGGAATCCATTTCTCAGCATGTTCGGTGCTTGTTGAACGATGGATCGCCCGATCAAGTCGGGCGATGACAGAATGGAGTGCTACGCCCGCTCCAGCGTCACGAACGTAAAATCGGGTTCGCCGGGCTTGTCGTTCTTGTGCGGCGCGCAGCGGGTTTCTTCCCAGCCGGTCAAATCCAGATTCAGTTTGGCGTCGCCATCGTAGGCGCGGTGCACTTCGGTGAGGTAGATGCGCCTCGCGTGCGGCAAGACTTGCGCATAAATCTCGGCCCCGCCGATAACCATCACTTCGTCCGCGCCCGTGCGGTGCGCATCCTCGTACCCCACGGCCAGAGCAGTTGCGAGGTCGTGGGCCACGACCACACCCTCGGCCGTCCAGGTTTTATCGCGCGTAACGACGATGTTGGTGCGCCGGGGCAAAGGCTTGCCGATAGAGGCATAGGTCTTGCGGCCCATGATGACGGGTTTGCCCACGGTCTGGGCCTTGAAGAACTTCAAATCTTCGGAAATGTGCCACGGCAGTTTGCCGTCCACGCCGATCACGCCGTTTTCGGCGCGCGCGACGATCAATGCAACGATGACAGGGTTCATGCGCGCCGCGATTAAACCGCGACTTTGGCCGCGATGTGCGGGTGCGGGTCGTAGCCCACCAGTTTGAAGTCCTCGAACGTGAAGGCGAAAATATCGCCCACGGCCGGATTGATCTGCAACCGCGGCAGCGGTTTCGGGAAGCGCGTCAGCTGAATGTGCGCCTGCTCGACGTGATTGGTGTAAAGGTGCGCATCGCCCAGGGTATGCACGAAGTCGCCGGGCTTTAAGCCCGTCACCTGCGCGACCATCAGCGTCAGCAGCGCATACGATGCGATATTGAACGGCACGCCGAGGAAAATATCGGCGCTGCGCTGATAGAGTTGGCACGATAGCTTGCCGTCGGCGACATAGAACTGGAACAGGCAATGGCACGGCGGCAGCGCCATGTCGTCGACATCGGCGGGGTTCCAGGCCGTCACCATATGCCGGCGGCTATCGGGGTTGCGCTTGATGGACTGCACCACATTGGCGATCTGATCGATCTTTCGGCCATCCAGCGACGGCCAGCTGCGCCACTGGTAGCCGTACACCGGCCCCAGGTCGCCGTCCTCGTCGGCCCACTCGTTCCAGATCGAAACGCCGTGGTCCTTCAGGTATTTGATGTTGGTGTCGCCCTTCAGGAACCAGAGCAACTCGTAGATGATCGACTTCACGTGCAACTTCTTGGTCGTGACCATCGGGAAACCTTCGGCCAGATTGAAGCGCATCTGATGGCCGAAGACGCTGTAGGTGCCCGTGCCGGTGCGGTCGGACTTCTTCACGCCGTTTTTCAGGACGTGATCGAGAA
>JAEUKM010000320.1 GCA_016793085.1 Rhodospirillaceae bacterium | reverse complement strand
TTTGTCGCCGCTTCCAGAATGTAACCCGCAAGCTGGCTGTTCTGGTTGCGGTAGTCGAACACCGTGCCCGGCGGGGCCACCTGTTTGCGGCCCAGCGTCAGCTCGCGCATGCCGATGCCTTCCTGGAAGCGGGCGTTCTCGCTTTGCGGCCCGCCCTCGGTGGAGAGCGGTGACAAGCCCGACGCCATGCTGAGGGTCTGGCGCAGGGTGGTGCGCCCGCGCGGATCGTCCTTCCATTCGGGGATGTATTTGCCGACACCGTCCTCGAGACTGCCGATGGACTTATCGGCAATGGCCGTGCCCACCAGCGTCGCCATGACGCTCTTGTGCATGGAGGCGGATTCGGCGCGCGTGTCTGGTCCGGTGCCGTTCCAGTAGCGCTCGAACACCACACGGCCCTTGTGCCAGATCAGCAGCGAATAGGCGTCGTACTTTTCATTCACGGCGGCGGCGGCCGAGAAATCGGGCAGGGTTTCGTTCGCCGCGGCGCGCGGCAGGGGCTTGTAGTCGCCTTTCACCAGCTCTAGGGGCTTGCGGAACGACGGCGCGTCGGGTGCGGTGACCGCACGCGCGGGCTGGGCCATTGCTTGCGGGATTATGGCGTGCGGGGTCATCAGGCCCAATGCCGCCATCAGCGCACCCGCCGCTAAAACCTGTTTCATCCTGTGTCCCCTCTTATCCTTTGGCCTTTGCGGCCCCGGCTTTTATACTCCGACGCAGAAGTATCCGATTGTTCAAACCCCCATGACGACCACAGCGCAGGCATCATCCGTCGCGATTCTGTTGTGCACCCATAACGGCGCGCGGTTCTTGGGTCCTCAGCTCGACTCTTTCACGGCGCAGACGCATGCGAACTGGACCCTGTGGGCATCGGACGACGGCTCCACCGACGAAACATTGTCTCTGCTTCAGGCCCGGCGCGCAGCCTGGGGTGCGGAGAAAGTGCACATCCTCACCGGGCCCGGCAAAGGGTCGTCGGCGAATTTCCTCTCGCTCGTCTGCCGCGACGGCATTGAGGCCGATTATTTTTCCTACGCCGACCAGGACGACATCTGGCACCCGGATAAACTTGCCCGCGCTGTCGCGTGGCTGGATACGGTGCCCGCCGATAAGCCCGCACTCTATTTTTCGCGCACTATTCTGATCGACGAGGCGGGCCGCGATCTCGGCGTCTCGCGGCGGCACACGCGGCGGCCCGGCTTCCAGAACGCCCTGGTGCAGAACATCGGCGGCGGCAACACCATGGTGTTCAACCGCGCCGCGCGGAATGTCTTAAGCGCCGCCGGGCCCGCGGTGGAGGTGGTGGTGCACGACTGGTGGACGTATATGGCCGTCACCGGCGCGGGCGGGGTTGTGTACAGCGATGACGCGCCCTCGCTGCAATACCGCCAGCACGGCGCCAACCAGATCGGCTCGAATCTCGGGCTGGCGGCCCGCGTGTTCCGGGCCGGGCAACTGCTGGAGGGCCGATTCCGGGCCTGGACCGACACTAATATAAATGCGCTGCGCGCCATCGAATCGCGCCTGACGCCACAAAATCGCCGGGTTTTAGAGGAATTTGCAGACGCCCGCGCCCGGCCGCTCATGCCCCGGTTGATCGGCGTGGCCAGGTCTGGCATCTACCGCCAGACTTTCATCGACAATCTCGGCCTTTACCTCGCCGCGGCATTGAACAGGCTTTAAGCGAATGACCATCCTTGTCACCGGCGGCGCCGGTTTCATCGGCGCCAATTTCGTCCTCGACTGGCTGAAGGCAGGCGGCGAGCCCGTCGTCAACCTCGACAAGCTCACCTACGCCGGCAACATGGAGAATCTCGCGAGCCTCAAGGGCAACAACGCGCACACGTTCGTGCAGGGTGACATCGGCGATGCGGGCCTGGTGGAAAAGCTGTTCGCCGAGCACGCTCCGCGCGCGGTTATCAACTTCGCCGCCGAATCGCACGTGGACCGGTCCATTCATGCGCCGGAAGACTTCATTCAGACCAACGTGGTCGGCACCTTCCGGCTGCTGCAAGCCGCGCGCGGATATTTCGACGCTCTCGGCGACGCCGACAAACAGAAATTCCGCTTCCTGCATGTCTCGACCGACGAAGTGTACGGGTCATTGGAACCAACCGATCCCGCTTTCAGCGAAACCAAGCGCTACGAGCCCAACAGCCCGTACTCGGCGTCGAAGGCCGCGTCGGACCATTTAGTGCGCGCCTATCACCACACCTACAAGCTGCCGGTGCTGACGACCAACTGCTCGAACAACTACGGGCCCTACCAGTTCCCGGAAAAACTAATCCCGCTGGTCATTCACAACGCGCTGGCGGGGAAAGACCTACCCATCTACGGCGACGGTCAGCAGATCCGCGACTGGTTGTATGTGGGCGATCATTGCTCGGCGATCCGCGCGGTGCTGGAGCGTGGGCGATTGGGCGAGGTCTACAACATCGGCGGCAACAACGAGCGCGCCAACCTGGACACGGTGAAAACCCTGTGCGCGATTCTGGACCGGCTACGCCCGCGCAAGGACGGCAAGTCCTACGCGGCGCAGATGGTTTTTGTGAAAGACCGCCCCGGCCATGACCGGCGGTATGCGATCGACGCACGCAAGATCGCCGCCGAGTGCGGCTGGCGTCCGGCGGAAACGCCCGACAGCGGCTTCGAGAAAACCGTGGCGTGGTATCTGAACAACGAAGCCTGGACCAAACACGTCACCAGCGGCGATTACCGTAACTGGGTCGCCAAGCAGTACGCGTAATAGGCCATGACCATCCTTCTGCTGGGGGCGAACGGACAGGTGGGGCGCGAACTGCAACGCGCACTTCCTGCCGTGGGCGATGTGCGGGCGCTGGACCGCGCGAAGGCGGATTTATCCAACCCCGATCAGTTGCGCGATGTGGTTCGCGCCACGACGCCGAAGATCATCGTCAACGCGGCGGCCTATACGGCGGTCGACAAGGCCGAGACGGAGAAAGACAGCGCCGAGCGCATCAATCACACGGCTGTGGCCGTACTGGCCGAGGAAGCCAGGCGCGCCGATGCGGCTTTGGTGCACTACTCGACCGATTATGTGTACGACGGCACGAAACCGTCGCCCTACGTGGAGACGGACGCCACCAACCCCATCAGCGTCTATGGCGCGACAAAGCTGCGCGGCGAGGACGCCATCCGGGCCAGCGGCTGCCGCCACATTATTTTCCGCACCAGTTGGGTCTATGCCGTCCACGGCCACAACTTCGTCAAAACCATGCTGCGCCTGGCCAAGGAGCGCGAGGAGTTGACGGTGGTGGCCGATCAATTCGGCGCGCCCACCTCCGCCGATCTTATTGCCGATGTGACGGCCAAGGCGATCTCACAGGGTGGGCTTCAGGGCGTTTATCACCTTGTGGCGGGGGGCGAGACCACCTGGCACGGCTTTGCCAGATTCATCCTGGCCGAGGCGCAGAAGAACGGTGTTCCGCTGAAAGCGGGCCCGGAAAAGGTTAAGGCCATCCCCACGTCGGCCTATCCTACACCCGCCAAACGCCCGGCCAATTCCCGTTTGAACACGGATAAGCTAAAAACAGCCCTGAAGATCGAACTTCCCGATTGGGACACACCGGCCCGGCGCGTCGTCGCGGCTTTAAGCGCCTGAGACCATAAATAAAGAGCACAATATAAGTATGACACGTAAAGGTATCATTCTGGCGGGCGGAGCGGGCACGCGCCTGCACCCGGCCACGCTGGCGGTGTCCAAGCAACTGCTGCCCGTCTTCGACAAGCCGATGATCTATTACCCGTTAAGCACGCTGATGCTGGCCGGCATCCGCGACGTGCTGATTATCTCCACGCCGCAGGATACGCCGCGCTTCGAGCAGTTGTTGGGCTCGGGCGCGCAGTGGGGCATGAATTTCACCTACGCCGTGCAGCCGTCGCCCGACGGTCTGGCGCAGGCGTTCATCATCGGCGAGAAATTCATCGGCAACGATCTCTCGGCGCTGATCCTGGGCGACAACATCTACTACGGCCACCATTTCCCCGAGCTGCTGAACTCGGCCTACATCCGCACCCAAGGGGCCACGGTGTTCGCCTACCACGTCCACGACCCCGAGCGTTACGGCGTGGTGGAGTTCAACAATGTCGGCAAGGCGGTCAGCCTGGAAGAAAAGCCGAAAGCGCCCAAATCCAACTACGCGGTGACGGGGCTTTATTTCTACGATCAAAGCGTCGTGGCGCGGGCGAAATCGCTGAAGCCCTCGCCGCGCGGCGAGTTTGAGATCACCGATCTCAACAAGCTCTACCTCGCCGAGGGCGCGCTGTCGGTCGAGATCATGGGCCGCGGCTACGCCTGGCTCGATACGGGTACGCATGAATCGATGTTAGAAGCGGGACAGTTCATCGCGACGCTCGAGCGCCGCCAGGGCCTGAAGGTGGCTTGCCCCGAGGAGATCGCCTTCCGCAACAGATGGATCGACGCGGGCCAGTTGGAAAAGATGGGCAAGGCGCTGGCCAAGAACGAGTATGGCCAATACCTCCTGCGCCTGTTGAGCGAACGGCTGTTCTGATGCAGGCCACACGGCTTTCCATTCCCGACGTCATCGTGCTGGAGCCGAAAGTCTTCGGTGATGAGCGCGGCTTCTTTATGGAAAGCTTCAATCAGGCGGTGTTCGCTCAGGCCACCGGCATCAAAGATACCTTCGTTCAGGACAATCACTCGAAGTCCGTGAAGGGCGTGCTGCGCGGCCTGCACTACCAGATTCAACAGGCGCAAGGAAAACTGGTGCGCGTTGTCGCGGGTGAAATTTTCGACGTGGCGGTGGATTTACGCAAATCTTCGCCCACCTTCGGCCAATGGGTGTCGGCCACATTGTCGGCGGAAAATAAAAAGCAGCTGTGGGTGCCGGTGGGTTTCGCCCACGGCTTTGTCGTCACATCGCCCACCGCCGAAGTGCTTTACAAAACCACCGACTACTACGCCCCCGCTCACGAACGGGGGCTGGCCTGGAACGATCCGGACCTGAACATTCCCTGGCCTATCGACGGTGCGCCGTCCCTCTCGGCCAAGGACCAGAAGGGCCAGGCGCTCAAAACCGCCGAGGTCTTCCCGTAATGAGTCCCGTGTCCATCGCACCAGCGTCGATGGTCACAAGCCTGTGGCGGAACCGTGCGCTGTTGGGCCTGCTCATCGGGCGCGAGATCGTCGGGCGCTACAAGGGCTCGGTCATGGGCCTTCTGTGGTCGCTGTTCTATCCGCTGCTGATGCTGGCGGTGTACACCTTTGTTTTCAGTATTGTGTTCCAGGCGCGCTGGGGGGCTGCGGGGGAATCCAAAACCCAGTTCGCGCTCGTGCTGTTCGCGGGGCTGATGGTTTACATGCTCTTCGCCGAATGCCTGACGCGCGCCCCGTCGCTGGTTCTCTCTAATGTCAATTATGTGAAGCGCGTGGTGTTCCCGCTGGAGATTCTGCCGTGGGTGACGCTGGGGGCGGCGGTGTTCCATATGCTGGTGAGCTTCCTGGTGTGGCTTGGGGCTTACACCTTTTTGTTCGGCCTGCCGCCGGTCACGGCCCTATTGCTGCCCGTCGTGCTGACGCCGCTGCTGCTTCTCATCCTCGGCGCGTCGTGGCTGCTGGCATCGCTGGGCGTGTACGTGCGCGATGTGGCGCAGGTGATCGGCGTGCTGACGAGCGTATTGCTCTTCCTCACGCCCATTTTCTATCCCATCGAACTCCTGCCGCCGGACTTTCAAACCTGGCTGATGCTGAATCCGCTGACGCACATCGTTGGCTGGGTGCGCGATGTGCTGATCTGGGGCCGTCTGCCGGATTGGACCGTCTTCGGGCTGTTCACAGCGGCATCTCTGGTGATTGCGTGGCTGGGCTTCGCCTGGTTCCAGAAGACGCGCAAAGGGTTCGCCGATGTCCTCTGACGCGAAAGCCCAAGACATCGTCATCAAGGCCGAAGGTCTGGCCAAGCGCTACCACATCTACGCCAAGCCCCATCACCGCCTGTTGCAATCCATTTTCCGGGGTAGCGCCTACGCCCGCGAGTTCTGGGCGCTGAAGGACGTGTCGTTCGAGGTCAGGCGCGGCGAAGTCCTGGGCATCATCGGGCGCAACGGCGCCGGCAAATCAACGCTGCTCCAGATCATCTGCGGCACGGTCACGCCCACGTCCGGCACTGTGGCGGTCAACGGCCGGGTGGCGGCATTGCTGGAACTGGGGGCGGGCTTCAACCCGGACTTCTCGGGCCGCGAGAACGTCTACCTCAACGCTTCCATCATGGGTCTCTCGCGCGAGGAAACGGAAGCGCGCTTTGACGACATCGTCGCCTTCGCCGAACTGGCCGATTTCATCGACGAGCCGGTGAAGACCTATTCCAGCGGCATGTTCGTGCGGCTGGCATTTTCCGTAGCCATCCACACCAGCCCCGATGTGCTGATTGTCGACGAAGCGTTGAGTGTCGGTGATTTCGCTTTCCGCAACAAATGCATCAAGCGCGTGCAGGAGTTGCGCGCGGGCGGCACGACCATCCTGTTCGTCTCGCACGATTTAAGCACTTTGCAGCTCATCTGCGACCGCGCCATCTGGCTCGACAAAGGCCAAGTGGTCGAGATCGGCGATCCCGTCTCCGTCAGCCAGAATTATCACGCGGCGGCTCCGACCGAGAGCGCCGCAACACCTGCCCGCGCGCCGGTGCCGCAGCAGCGCACCGATCTCGCGCGCTTTACCCTGTTCCGCGTGCGCCGAGGAGAGGGGGCCGCGTTCGCGGCCCGCGCCGACATCGAATTCGAATTCGAGCTGGAAGCGCTGCAAGCCCTGGGCGAAACCGTCTTTGCCGTCAGCGTCTACCGCGCCGACGGCGATTGGATCATCGGCCAGACCAGCCGCGAGGCCAAGGTGAACTGGAAACCCTTAAGCGCGGGCAGCACCGCCAAAGGCCGCTTAGTGCTGGAAAATAACCTTCTGGGTCCCGGCGATTACGCCGCGGCCTTGGGCGCGTATTCATCCGACTTGTCGATCTGTTATGCGCTGACGGAACTAAATGCGCGCTTTGCCGTGCGCACCGATTTCCCCACCTGGGGCAAGATTTATCACCCCGCCCGGTGGATCGCCGATGAGTGACTCGGCCCCCGAAATGGCGCGCCGCCATAACATGAGCCTCAATGACGGCGATCATCACTACATCGTCTTAAGCTTCCTGCACGACTGGCTTATCGCTAAAGCGCTGCCCTGGGCGCAAGGCACGCTTCTCGATTACGGCAGCGGCGGCCAGCCTTACCGCACGCTGTTTGAAACGCGCGTGCAGAAATATATCGCCGCCGACGTGCAGGATACGCCGGGCCGCGTGCGCGACGTCATGCTTCAGCCGGGCAAGCCCGTGCCGCTGCCGGATGAGTCCGTGGATACGGTCTTATCTTCGCAGACCTTGGAGCACGTACCCGATCCGCTGTTTTATTTGCGCGAGTGTTACCGGCTTTTGCGGCCGGGCGGCGGGCTTATTCTCACGGCCCCCATGCAGTGGCGGCACCACGAAGTCCCGTACGACTACACCCGCTTTACCCGCTACGGCTTGCAGCATCTGATGACGCAAGCGGGTTTTGCTGTCGACAGCATTACGCCCACGGGTGGGGTGTTCGCGCTGATGGGTCAGATTCTGCTCAACACCCTGAGCGAGCGGCACATCCGCAAACCAACGCTGTTCCGGTTCATCAATCGCTTCTTCTTATGGCTCGACCGCCGTTACCCGGACGGCGAGGACACCATCAACTGGATGTGCCTGGCCCGGAAGATTTAAAGCCGGGATTTAGATTTCCGCCAGCGGCTTGCTGCGCAGCCATGCCACCGTGCGCGTGAGGCCTTGCGCGAAGCCGGTCTGCGGCTCCCACTCCATCAGCGCCTTGGCGCGCGCGATGGAGAGCACGCTGCGCGGCACGTCAAAGCCACGGGCGGGCGCGTAGTTGCGCTTGCTGGGAAGTCCCGTGGCGCGCTCGATCTCATCCAGCACTTGATTGAGCGACAAACCAATCCCTGAACCGATGTTGAAGGTGTGTTCCGGCCCGCTGTAGCCAGCCGCCTTCACCAAGGCATTTGTCACATCGCCGATGTAGATGTAGTCGCGCACCGTGGTGCCGTCGCCCCAGATATCGATGGTCTCGCCGCGCAAGACCCGGCCCAGGAAAATCGCGATGGCTCCCTGGCTGGCGCGCGTGCGTTGACGTTCGCCGTAGGGGTTGGAGATGCGCAACGTCGTGAAATCCAGTTTGTGCAGATCGCGGAACAGGTACAGGTACTTTTCAATCGCCAGCTTGGTGATGCCGTAAGAACTGATGGGATCGGTCGGGTGCGTTTCGGGGATCGGCACGGTGGTGGGAATCCCGTAGACCGTGCCGCCCGAGGAGGCGAACACCACTTTCTTCACGCCCGCCTTCACCGCGTGCGACAAAAGGCGCAGCGTCCCCATGACGTTGGTTTCCACATCGAACACCGGATCGGCGTTGGACGATTTGGGCAGCGTGGTCGAGACGAGATGAAAACAAACTTGGCAGCCGTCCAGCGCCTGGCGCACGTCGGTCTCGCTGGTAAAGTCGCCGTCGGCCCACTCTACCCGCGCGGCCGTTTCGGGCGCGCTTAAGGGGGCGAGGTTGGGGCGGTCCAGCACGCGCACGGCATGGCCCTTCGCCACCAGCGCGTCGACAAGGTGCGAGCCGATAAATCCTTTACCGCCGAG
>JAEUKM010000413.1 GCA_016793085.1 Rhodospirillaceae bacterium | reverse complement strand
CGCAGGCGCGCGTGCAGTGTTTCATGGCCGGAATGTTCTGTTGGCGTCGGGCGGATACGCCGCCAACCCCGGTTACTTCAAAGAACTGTGCGGCGTTCCGCTTTTTGCCAAGGCAGCCTACAGCTTCAACCAAGGCGCCGGTCTGCAACTTGGCGTCAGCGCCGGTGGCTATGTGCACGGCCGCGAGAATTACTTGTGCAATTTCGGCTGGATTTTGCAGGACGATACGTTCCCCAGCCCGATCACGGGGCGCGCCAACACTTATCCGGCCAGCCGGCCGCCGTGGGAAATTTACGTGAATGCTCAAGCAAAGCGTTTCATCCGCGAGGATGAGCCCAGCGTGGACGTGCGTGAGCACACCCTGCTGCGCCAGCCTGATTTGCGGTACTGGATTGTGTTTGATCAGGCCATTTTCGATGCCGCGCCGCCCATTGTTTTCAATTGGAGCAAAGCGGACATGGAAAAGGCCTTTGCCGGCCACGCCATGTTTCTGAAAGCGGATACGCTTGAAGACTTGGCGGACAAAGCAGGCCTTGACACCACGACCCTGGCCCAGACCGTCGCGCAGTACAACACGGCCGTGGCCGCCGGGCGCGATCCGTTGGGCCGTATACATCTGCCTGCACCGATCAGCCGCGGGCCCTTCTACGCCATCCGCAACCAGGGCGCCTCGGTGACGTCGACCGTCGGACTGGCGGTAGACGGCGCGCTGCGCGTCATCAGGCCCGATCAGAGCGTCATCCCCAATTTATATGCAGCCGGTGAAATTCTGGGCGCGGGGCAATTACAGGGTCATGCGTTCGTCGGCGGCATGATGGCCATGCCCGCCCTGGTGTTCGGCAAACTTCTGGGCGAACGGATGATTCCGTTCTAGCTAACCATGGCCGATTCCAACCCACCCGCGTCAAGCTGGACAGGACTGCGCACCATCACTGCGCGGCGCGGCTATACCGACACGCCCATGGGCCAGATGCACTATTCGGCGGCCGGCGACGGACCGCCGGTGATTCTGTTGCACCAGACGCCCTGGTTCGGCGTGCAATACGCCAAAGCCCAGCCACTGCTGGCGCAAGAAGGGTTGCGCGTGATTGTCCCCGATACGCCAGGTTATGGCTTTTCCGATCTGCCCGATCACGCCCCTACGGCTGACGAATATGCCGACAACCTGGCCGCGTTCATGGACCGGCTGGGCCTGGATCAGGCCACGCTTGTGGGGCATCACACCGGGGCGACCCTGGCCGCGGCGCTAGCGGCGCGCCACCCCGGACGCGTACGCGGGCTGGTGCTGCACGGCGTACCGCTTTATACCGCCGAAGAACGCGCCGACCGGCTGAAGAACCAGCTTCATCCCAATACCGCCCTGTCCTCGGACGGCGGCCATCTGACGGCACGCTGGAAACGCGTCGACGAAGTGTTCATGCGGGGTACAGCGACGGCGGAATCGCTGCAGTGGTCGGTGCTGTCGTTCTATCTGGCGGGCCCCACGGAATGGTACGGCCATCAGGCCGCCTTCACCTTCGATATGGAGCAGGCCTTGCGCCGCGTTACGGCGCCGACCCTGATCATGTCGAACACCGCCGATACCATTCACGGCGCAGCTGCGCGTGCGCTGAAACTGCGGCCGGACTTTGCCTATCACGAGTTTGCCGGCGGCAACGCCCACATGATGTACGATGACCCTGGCCCGTGGGCCGCGATCGTCGCGGCTTTCGTGAAGCAGCAGACCAGAATCTGACGCCCATCAGGCGGGCGTAGTCCGCGGGTCCATCAACGCGATCAGCGGATTCACCCGCATCATGGGTGCGGCCTTAAAAAGGGCGGGCCGGGTTATCGGGGATGGGCCCTTCGGAAAGGATCTGACTGCGTGAACGTGTGGACGGCCGCGCGGGTGGTGGGCTTAAGCGCAGCGTTGATGGCTGCGGTACCGGCTTTGGCACAATCCTTTAAACCACTGACGATCGCAACCGGCGCCATGCCCGCCGGACGGCTGAACCCGCACGACACCATCTCGATCACGCGCGCCTGGCTTTACGCCGCCGTGTACGACGCGCTGACGTATGTGGACCGTGACGGCAAACTGACCGGCTGGCTGGCGACAAGCTGGGACAATCCGTCGCCGACCGAATGGGTTTTTCACCTGCGCCGGGATGTTTACTTCTCCAACGGCAAACCGTTCAGCGCCGATGACGTGGTGAACACGATTGCCTATCTGACCGGCCCCGAAGGTAACACCGAGGCCGTAGCGCCCTTTGCGGCAAACATCAGCAAGGCCGTGGCGCTGGATTCCTTCACCGTTCAGATCACCACCCAAAACCCCGACCCGGTGCTGCCGCAACGCTTAAGTCTGGTGCGCATCGCCGCCATGCCGGACGGGCTTGCGTATGCGCGCGCAAACCTAGTGAAGGCGTCCCTGGGCACGGGACCCTACATGGTGAAGGACTGGGCCGCCAACAAGGCCACGCTGGTGGCGACATCAAAGCCGTGGCGGCGCGCGCCCACACCGGTGCTGCACGCCATTTCGCTGCCCGATGCAGCGGCGCGCAAGAATGCCCTGATCGCCGGAATGGCCGACATTGCCTCTGCCGCCTTCGATTTCGCCGAACTGCAGACGCAGGACAATGCGAACCTGGTGCTGGAGGAAGACCAGATTCCGGCCGTGGTGGGCTTGGCCTTCAACACCACGAAGGAAACGCCGTTCCGCGATATCCGCGTACGGCAAGCCATCATCAGCGCCGTCAACACCAGGGCCATCGTCGACGCCTTGTTTGCGGGCCGCGCCGCCCTGGCCCACCAGCCCGCGCGCCACGAGTTCCTGGGCTACAACCCGGCCGTTGCGGCCCCGGCCTACGACCCGGACAAAGCGAAATGCCTCTTGGCCGAGGCCGGCTACCGCCAGGGCTTCCGGTTTTCACTGGCCTTGACCGGCGGCGGGACGATCTGGGGGCAGGTATTTCAGATGGTGGCCAGCGAGCTTGCGCGGGTGAACGTCATCATGGAGATCGAACTGGTGCCCGAACCAACGATGAGTGCCATGATCTACAACACCGGCGTGAAAACCGACGCCATGGGCGCGATTTATTTCTCTCCGTCCTTCGACGGGCTGGACGCCGTGCGCCAGCACACCTGCGCATGGCCGACAGCCTGGTTCTGCGATCCGGACGTGGACAAGCTGCGCGATGCAGCGCTGGCCAGCGCCGATGTGGAGACGCGCGCGAACCTGACGCGGAAACTGATGGCGCGCACGCAGGAGAATGCCCAAGCCCTGTTCCTGTACGAGTCCGTGAATCTGGTGGCCTACAACAAACGCATCAAGAACTTCAGGGCGGATTTCGGCTTTCTGCGTTATGAGCTGATGGACGTACAATAGCGTACCGGAATTCTGCCCAACCGCCGCAACCGTATTGCGATCAGTTTTGCAAAAGCCGCACGAGAGCCCGCGATTCCTGACTACCCTGGGTGACAGCCTCGATCTGAAGAAGAACGCCATGCCGACCGCTCTGCCCCAGACCCACCTGCCCGGCGCGATCCCCACACTGAACGGACGCGGGTTCATGCTGGAAGCCCTGGACAGTTATGCCACCGCGTTCGTTGCGGCGGCGGCCGCGGCAACAGGCGAAGTGCTCGACATAGGCTGCGCCTACGGTGTCGCCAGCCTGGCCGCGCTGAAGCTGGGCGCCAGGGTTTGTGCCTGCGACATGGAGCCGGGCCATCTGGCCTACGTGACTGAGCAGGCCCAGGCCGTACGGCGCGGCGCGCTGCGTACGGTGGTGGGCGTATTGCCCGATGTCAATTTCGCGCCGCAATCCTTCGACGCCATTCTGGCCTCACGCGTCATTCATTTCCTGACCGGCCCCGATGTGCGCGCCACCCTGAAACACATGCACGCCTGGCTGAAGCCCGGCGGGCAATTGTTCCTGGTCGTGGACACGCCTTATATGCCGGGCTGGAACAGCATTGTGCCCGCCTACGAAGCCGCCAAGGCCAAGGGCGAGCCTTGGCCCGGCTTTATTCCGGATTTCGCCGCAGTGGTTTCAAACCGCGCGCTGCAACAGCCGGGACCGGAATTCCTGAACACGCTGGATCCCGATATTCTGGTGCGTGAGTGCGCAGCGGCAGGTTTTGTTGTCGAACGCGCGTCGTTCTTCGGGTTGCAGCGCCTGGGCAATGCGGCCAACGGCCGCGAGCACGCCGGCTGCACGGCGCGTAAACCCGGTTGATGCGCGATAAGCGGTAAGGAGGCACCAATGACGACAGAAACACGACCAGGACAGCCCCGGCGCGCACTCGGCGCAGGCGCAGCCGCCGTGGCCGCACTCAATTCATCCTCCAGCCGCTCTCAGGACGCCGCAACCCCCGTGACTTACAAACCCAATCCACCGCCCTTCCGCATCACGCTGCCCAAAATGACGCGTGGTTACGCAAACGGCCCCTACGGCCAAATCCATTACCAGGACGGCGCGAACAAGGGCCTGCCGCTGGTGCTGATCCATCAGGCTCCCATGAGTTCACGCCAGTTCGAAAGCGTGTTCAAACCGTTCATGGACCGCGGCATCCGCCCTATTGCCGTCGATTGCCCGGGGTTCGGCATGTCGGATGTCACCACCTTCGTACCGAAGGTGGAAGACTGGGCCAAAGTCGTGCCGCCGGTACTTGACCACTTAAGCCTCAAAAGTGCCGACGTGCTCGGCCATCATACGGGCGCGCTGGTCGCCACCGAAGTGGAACAGCAGTTCAGGGCGCGTGTGCGCAAGCTGGTGCTAGCGGGCCCCTTCCCCATGACCGAGACCGAACGGCAGAATTTCCTGAACGGCGTGCAACGGACCGAAATCGACCTTGTTCATAAGCCCGACGGCAGCCACCTGACCGCCGCCTTCATGACGCGCTACCGGATGTATGCGAACGCCGGCACAGCACCCGACGCCAAGCTGATCACCCGTTACACGGCCGAGCGTTTCGGCGGCCTCGGGCCCTTCTGGTATGGGCACCATGCGGCCTTTCTGTACGACCACAACGCCACGATCCCCAGAATTAAACGGCCGACACTGGTCATCACCAATACCGGCGATCAGATTTATGAAAACGCCAAGGCCACGATTAAAATGCGCCCCGACTTCGCCTATGCCGAGCTTCAGGGCGGCGGCGTGGACATCATCGACCAGCAGCCCGAGGCCTGGGCCGAAGCCGTGGCGGCGTTCCTGAAAGCCTGACGGCCCTGACCAATCTCAATTGCAATGGCGCGCTTTTACTGCGTCAGAATCGCTTTCATTTTCGCGATGATCTCCGGCGACGGCAGATCGGGCTTCCCCAGCACCAGATAAGAGAAATTATCCGCCAGAATTTCCTCGGGGTGGATGATGTATTGGGTGTTCCGGCCCACTTGTTCAAGAAAGCCTGCCGTGTCCTGAAACGGCACAACGGTGTCGTTGGCCAAACCGCCGCCAGGGCCATCGGCGATCTCTACAAAGCCGAATCTCAGGTACTGGAAAAACGCACCGCCTTTGGCAACGTCATATTTTTCAACGCTGGAATAGATCAACGGCATCATGCGGGCGGGCTTCCCGGCCACGCTCAACGTGATGCAGTGCTGATTAACGGGAGCATCGGGGTTAGTGATTTTCACGCGGGCCAGCTTGGGCGGCAACGCCGGCTCGCCGCACGGCGTGAAGCCGATGGCCGCGTACAGCCGGTCGCGCAACGCCGTGCTGTGGCGGCTTAAGACATGGAACAGTTCGTGGACGATCAGGCTGGGCATTTCGGCGCGGGCTTTCTCACTCAGGCGGCCCGGCGGCAGAAAAATGGCATTGGCGCGGGTGTAAGCGGCATCGCCCTCTTCTGCGCCCGTCGTTTTCACAAACATCACGGCATCGGGCCACGACAAGTTCAGGGCGTTCACGCGCGGGCCGACATCCGCCAGCACGGCCTGTACCATGGCTTTCTCATCGGCGGGCCAATCCAGCGCGTTCTGTCCGACCAGGGTCAGATACTCCTGCTCGGTCAAGTCGCGGTCGGTTTTCATCTTGGCGGCGCGGTCGAAGGGGCTTAAGCGCTGCACATAATCATCGCGCGCGGTCAGGATCGCCCGACCCTCTTCGGCGGTGGCAAACGCGAAGGCTAAATCCTTGCCCCACGCGTTGGCAGACAGCGCCGCTAGAAGCAAAGCAAACGTGAATGCAACTTTTGTAAATCGCTGCATCTTCTTTCCATTCATGTGAACGCAGCCTGAACAAAATCCCTCAAGCGAGACAATACTATGCAATTCTAACCCGGCATACCGGTCACGGCTTGGCCCATGATATTTGTACATTCTGGCGCTTGAAGTTCGCGCACGCATCGCTACAGATAAAGGGTGCAGTCATCATGCAAAGGAAATGCGCCATGCTTCGCCTTACAACACTGACCATCGCCGCGTGCATTGCTTTTTCGGCCCCCTCCATCGCAACCGGGCTCGCCACTTGCGACTCCGGGCCGGAGTCCGGCTGGAAGCCGAAGGAAGAACTGGAAAAGATGCTGACCGCCAAGGGCTGGTCGGTCCGCAAAGTAAAACCCGACGGCGGCTGCTATGAAGTTTACGCGCTGAACGAAAAGGGCGAAAAGGTGGAAGCCTACTTCCATCCGGTCACCCTGGCGCCCGTGCCCACCAAGAAGTAACGGGTATTCCACACAGCCACGGCTCACCGCGCTGCCGGTTCACCCCGGCGGCGCGTCCGCCCATTGCCCATGATGGCGCCATGACAAAAGTCTGGAGCATTCTGGTCCGAGTTCTGCACTGGAGCTTGGTCATCGGCGTGTTCTCGGCGTGGCTGACGCGCGAGGGCTTCGCCGACGACCGCCACATCTGGCTGGGTTACGTTTGCGTCGGCGTTATCACCGCCCGCATTGCCTGGGGCTTTCTCGGCGCGCGCCGCGACCGCTTCACCTCATTTGTCGCGGCCCCCGCCGCCACCGCCGCCTACACCCGCCTAGTCATCAAGCACGCCGAACCGCGCTACCTGGGCCACAACCCCTTGGGCGGCTGGATGATCGTGGCCCTCTTGACCACGCTGACGGCCGTGTGTTTCAGCGGCTGGCTTTACACTACTGATACCTACTGGGGCATCGACTGGGTGATTCAGCTTCACGACATCTCCACCACGGTGCTGTTGTGCCTGGTGGCATTGCATGTGGGCGGAGTGATCTTTACCTCGATCCGGCACAGGGAAAATCTGGTGACAGCCATGCTGCACGGCCGCAAACGCGACGCAGCCACGGGCGATATTCCGCCGCCATAACTTACGTCATCATGTCCTTGCGGCGCGGCACGTCCATCCGGCACACCACCAGAAACGCAACGCCGCACACGCCGGCCACGTACCAGTAGAACGTGTTTT
>JAEUKM010000358.1 GCA_016793085.1 Rhodospirillaceae bacterium | reverse complement strand
AGTAAGTGAGGCACACCAGACGCGTGTCGCAATCGCCCGTTTCCGACAGATAATTCCAACTGGCCCAGGCGCGCTTGCGCTTGGGCATCATGGTGACGTCGGTGTGCAGAATGGCATGGTTGCGCTCGTAACGGATGGCGCCCAGAAGCGCCTTTTCCTGCGCCGAGGCGTCTTTCAGCAAGCCCAAAGCCTGGTCTGAGTGCGCGGCCAGCACAACCTGGTCGTATGTCTCCACCGAGCCGTCGGCGGCGGTAACCACGACACTGCTTTCTGTGCGCGTCACACTGTGAACCGCGCAGTTGGTGCGCACGGCGTTGCCCAGGGTATCGGTAATCTTTTTCACATAGGCGCGGCTGCCGCCCGTGACCGTGCGCCATTTGGGCCGCTTGCTGTCCTGCAGTTCCAGCAGGCCGTGGTTCTTGAAGAACCGCACAAACGAGGACAGCGGATAGGCGCGCATGTCCTTCAGCGAGGCCGACCAGATGGCGCTGCCCATGGGCAAGAGGTGATCGCGCAGGAACGCTTCGCTGTAGCCGCCGCGCAGTAGATATTCGCCCAGCGACAGGTTCGCGTTCTCCGGCTTGGCGGCGTCGGCCACGCACGCACGGTAGAACCGCATGATGTCCCACACCATGTTCCAGAAACGCGGGCGCACCAGGTTGCGTTTCTGGGCCAGCATGGTCCACAGCGTATTGCCCGAATACTCAAAGCCGCCGTTGTTCAGCGAAGCCGAGAACGACATGTCGCTGAGTTCGGTTTTCACGCCGAGGGTCTCGAACAGCGCGGTCAGATTGGGATAGGTGGTTTCGTTGTAGACAATGAAACCGGTATCGACCGGCAACACGCGCGGGGTTCCCGCATCGTTGACCGTTACATCCACTGTGTTGCAGTGGCCGCCGATCCAGGCGTCTTTGTCGTAAACCGTGACATTGTGGTTTTTATTCAACAGCCATGCAGCCGACAGGCCGGAGACACCGCTGCCGATGACAGCAATTTTCAGACGATCAGAACCCGACATTGAAACTTAAGCTTCCCCGTTGTGAGAGAGCCTTCCCCGAAAGGGTCTCTCGTGTGCGTCCGCGACAGTTTATCCGCCTTCAACCATCCACCGGCGCGCTTCTTGTGCTAGGTTTTGATCGCGTACCGTTTGAAAGGCGGAATGTTTTTCCAATATGCGGAAAAGAACCAACCTTCATCAAGTTATTTACGTAACCGAAATGACCCCAGTTCACCGGCAGGCGGCACATTTAGTAACCCTGGTTTTTGCAGCTACCGGTAATCCAACCCCGGCGCGGCCCCGTAATAAGTCTGTATCGGGACCAAACTGGGGAGAACGCCTGTGCTTCAATCACTTACGTGGGACGAGCCGCCGGCGCCTCGGGCGCGGACGGCGTTTGCCCTGTCTCCCGCACGGGCTGCGAAACCCATGAGCAAGACCGGACCCCTCGAGCGCAAAATGGATCAACCGGCTGAGGATATGTCGGCGTTGGTTCTGGCCGTGGCCCAGCGCCAGGACCGTGCGGCTTTTGGCAGCCTGTTCCAGCATTATGCGCCGCGCGTGAAAAGCTACCTGATCCGCCACGGCGCCGATAGCACGCAGGCCGAGGAGATCGTCCAGGAGACGATGCTGTCTTTGTGGCGCAAAGCGGCCATGTTCGACCCAACCAAAGCGTCCGCCGGTACCTGGATTTTCACCATCGCTCGCAATCTGCGCATCGATGCCATACGTAAGAACCGCCGTCCCGAGTTTGATGCGGAAGACCCGGCGTTCGTGCCCGACCCCGAGCAAGCCCCAGACGACAGCCTTCAAGCCGGCCAAGTGCGCCTTCAGGTGCGCAATGCCTTAAAAGATCTACCCGAGGAGCAGGCTTTGGTGGTGCGGTTGTCATTCTTCGAAGACAAGCCCCACGGCGAAATCGCCTAGCAGTTGTCGCTGCCTTTGGGGACGGTGAAATCACGGTTGCGTCTGGCCATGCGCCGGATCCGCGCGGCCCTAGGAGAGAGTGAAGAATGAGCGCGTTGATGCATCATCCCAGCGAAGACACGCTGCTGGCTTACGCGGCCGGTACGCTTGACGAGCCGAGTTCGGTTCTGGTCGCGACCCACCTGTCGCTGTGCCCGAAGTGCCGTGCGCTCGCCAAAACCGCCGAGGCCGTGGGCGGTGAACTGATGGAAGCCCTCGCACCCGTTGCCGACGTGAAAGTTTCCGTGGGCGACCTGCTGCAACTGATCGACGCCAAGACCGAGCTGCGCAGCGATATCCGTGTCGAAGGTGCCGCCAACAGCAATCAGGCCGATACGCTGCTGCCGCAGCCTTTACGCACCTACGTCCCGGGCGGTGTCGACAGCCTGAAATGGCGTTGGATGGGCCCCGGCGTGCGTTATGCGCGGATTCTCGATGACGGGCAGGGCGCGCGCGTGGGCCTGATGCGCATTGCCTCGGGCACGCGCATGCCCCACCACGGCCACGCGGACGAAGAGTTCACGATGGTGCTGGCGGGCGGCTACACCGACGCCTTCGGCAGCTACCGCCGCGGCGACGTGGAAACGGCGGATACCGGCACGCTGCATCAGCCTGTGGCCGACGATGACGGCGATTGCATGTGCCTGGTGGTGACGCGCGGCGCGCTTAAGCCCACCGGACTGTTCGCCAAACTTTTGCAGCCGTTGATGCCGCTGTAAGCGGTAAAGCCGCTGCGGTCTAGGTGACCGCGATGGCCGCGTCTTGCGGGATCACGTAGCCCGAGCCGCGCACGGTCTTGATCAGGGCCGGACGGCGCGGATCATTCTCAATTTTGTGGCGCACGCGGGTAATCAAAACATCGATGCTGCGGTCCAAGGGATCGCGCGAGCGTTTCAGCACCAGATCCATCAACAGATCGCGCGACATGATGCGCCCGGGATTGCGCGCCAAGTACGCCAGCAGCCGTGATTCGTTGCTGGTCAGTTCCACGCGCTGGCCAGTGGGCGCCACCAGTACGCTGGTCGCGGGGTCGAGCCGGTAGCCGTGGAATGTGATTTCTTCGTCGGTGCCGCGCTGCATCACGACAGGTTCGGCGGCGGTGCCGCCGCGCACAGTGCTGACGCGGCGCAGCACGCTGCGGATGCGCGCGAGCAACTCGCGCTGGTCGAACGGCTTGGTGATGTAATCATCCGCGCCGCAATCAAGCCCGACCACACGGTCCACCGCGTCGTTGCGGGTGGTGAGGATGACGATGCCGACCTGCTGCGTTTCGCGGAGGTAGCGCGTCAGTGTCAGGCCGTCTTCGCCCGGCAGTTTCAGATCCATGATGACCAGATCGGCGGGCGCTTGCGCCATGGCCGCGCGCATCTCGGCGCCGTCGGTGACGGCGGTGACGCGATAGCCTTCAGCGGAGAGATAAATCTCGACGAGTTCGCGGACGAAGCGATCGTCTTCAACAACAAGAATGTGCGGCGTCGAACCGTTCACAGAATCCTCAAAACAAGCGGTCTTGCTGTGTGGCCTCTAGCTGTGTGGCCTCTATCGGTGATTTTACACATAAGACGCTGTTCAACCGCATCTTTGTTTTACCTGCCTATTTCAGACCTGAAATCGCGGGTGCGCCACAACCCAAAAGTTGTGCCGTTTCGCAGAGCGGCCCAAACAGCATACTACATCTAGCTGGTGGCACGGAATGCCCGCCAAAGCCTTACCCGGCCTCGGGTTATCAGGCGTGTTGCAGTGCAATGAAGTAAGTTGGGGCAGGTGGTGCCGGCTGTGTGAATTGAACACACGACCTACCGCTTACAAGGCGGTTGCTCTACCCCTGAGCTAAGCCGGCGAACCCTGGTGGCGCATCCGCCCGGACGAGGGCTGCGATACGGCGGGACCATACGGTCCCAAGCCCTCCAAGGGCAAGAATTAGCTTATCCTAACTGGCGGCTGCGTTCGTAAAGCGCGATGGCGGCGGCGTTGGAGACGTTCAAGCTTTCCGAGGCCGCGTTGATGGGCAGGCGGACGATCTGGTCGCAGCTTTCGCGCACCAGCCGGCGCAGGCCTTCGCCTTCCGTGCCCATGACGAAGGCGATGCGGCCCTTTAAGTCCACCTCGGCCAGCTTCTTCTCGCCGTCGGCTTCAAGTCCGATCACCCAGAACTGGTTTTGCTTCAACACCTCGATGGCGCGGGCGAGGTTGGTGATTTGCACGAAGGAAATGCGGTCAAGCGCGCCCGAAGCGGACTTGGCCATGGCCCCGGTCTCGGCGGCGGCGCGCCGGTCCAGGGTGACAACCGCCGCGGCGTCGAAGGCCGCGGCCGAGCGCAGAATAGCGCCGACGTTGTGCGGATCGCTCACCTGATCCAGCAGCACCACGCAGCACGCCTCGCGGCCCTTGGCGATTTCCAGCACGTCTTCGAGGTGATGGTCGATGGCGCGCGTCAGCATCGCCACCCCCTGGTGCACGGCGTTTTCGCCCACCAAGTTGTCGATCTCCTTGCGCGAGGCGGCGTGCACGCGGTTCAGCACGCCTTGTGGCACCGTTGTATCCGCGCGCAGGCGTTCGAGAGCTTCG
>JAEUKM010000343.1 GCA_016793085.1 Rhodospirillaceae bacterium | reverse complement strand
GGGACGGAACGGGCGCCCTGGCTACCCAAGTGAAGGTGCGCTTCCTGGGGGCAACCGCTGCTAACGCGTTGGAGAGTTAAGAAAATCCGGCGTTGAAAACGCCTGCCGCGGCGTTTGATCCCGCAGGCTCCGCTTCACGTACAAAACACTGCCCGCTTAGCGCTTTGAAAGCCGCATTTGTGTCCATAATTCATTGGCTTGCATGTGGGCTTTGGCGCACTATTTGGATACCTATATATACCGGGCGCGCCGCATTGGCGGCGTGTTGAGAAATAAGGGTCAAAACGTTGAATATCAGCCGTAACCTCATGTTGTGGGTCATCATCCTGGTGTGTGTGGTGGCCTTGTTCAATCTGTTCCAGGGGGCGAGCCCGCGCACGACCGCGCGCGAAATGCCGTTCTCGGAATTCCGTGCGGCTGTGGAACGCAACGAGATCCAAGAAGTCACCATCCAGGGCCAGAACATCCTGGGCCAGTACAAGTCGGGCGGCGATTTCCGCACCTATTCGCCCGAAGACCCCAGCCTGGTTCCCTCGCTGCTGCAAAACGGCGTGGTGGTGAAGGCCGCCCCCCAAAGCAACGGCGAACTGTCGTTCTGGGCGGTGCTGCTCAACTGGTTCCCGATGCTGCTGCTGATCGGCGTGTGGATTTTCTTCATGCGCCAGATGCAATCGGGCGGCGGCAAGGCCATGGGCTTCGGCAAATCCCGCGCCAAGCTTCTGACCGAGAAGCAGGGCCGCGTCACCTTCGAGGACGTGGCGGGTGTGGAAGAAGCCAAGACCGACCTGGAAGAGATCGTGGAATTCCTGCGCGACCCGCAGAAGTTCCAGCGCTTGGGTGGCAAAATCCCGAAGGGTGTGCTGCTGGTAGGCCCGCCGGGCACAGGTAAAACATTGCTGGCGCGCGCCATCGCGGGCGAAGCCAACGTGCCGTTCTTCACGATTTCCGGCTCGGACTTCGTCGAAATGTTCGTCGGCGTCGGCGCAAGCCGTGTGCGCGATATGTTCGAGCAAGGCAAGAAGAACGCGCCGTGCATCATCTTCATCGACGAAATCGACGCTGTCGGCCGCCATCGCGGTGCGGGCCTGGGCGGCGGTAACGACGAACGCGAACAGACGCTGAACCAGTTGCTGGTGGAAATGGACGGCTTCGAGGCCAATGACGGCGTGATCCTGATCGCCGCCACCAACCGCCCCGACGTGCTGGACCCCGCATTGCTGCGTCCCGGCCGTTTCGACCGGCAGATCGTTGTGCCGAACCCCGATATCGTCGGCCGCGAGCGCATTTTGCACGTTCATTCACGCAAAACGCCCCTGGGCGCGGACGTGGACTTGAAAGTGATCGCCCGCGGCACGCCCGGCTTCTCGGGTGCGGACTTGGCGAACTTGGTCAACGAAGCGGCGTTGCTGGCCGCGCGCAAGGCCAAGCGCGTCGTCGGCATGCAGGAGTTCGAGGAAGCCAAGGACAAGGTGATGATGGGCGCCGAGCGGCGTTCCATGGTCATGTCCGAGGACGAGAAGAAACTGACCGCCTATCACGAAGCCGGCCACGCGCTGGTGATGCTGAAAGTGCCGGGCCACGAGCCCTTGCACAAGGTCACGATCATTCCGCGCGGCCGTGCCTTGGGGGTCACGATGTGGCTGCCCGAGCGCGACAAGTACAGCCAGTCGAAAATCGAGATCAAGGCGCAGCTCGCCAGCCTGTTCGGCGGCCGTGTCGCCGAGGAACTGACCTTCGGCCTGGAGCGCGTCACCACGGGCGCATCGGACGATATCCGCCGCGCCACCGACATCGCGCGCCGCATGGTCACCGAGTTCGGCTTCTCGGAAAAGCTGGGCCCGTTGCGTTACAACGAAGACTCGGGCGAAGTGTTCCTGGGCCGTTCGGTGACGCAGACCAAGAACGTCTCGGACGCCACGGCGCGCCTGATCGACGAGGAAATCCGCACCTTCGTCGAAGAAGGCGAGGCCACCGCGCGCAAGATCATCGAAGAGGGCCGCGACCAGTTGGAAATCATCGCGCAAGGTTTGCTCGAGTACGAAACCCTCTCGCGCGATGAGATCGACACGCTGCTCGCGGGAGGCAAGATCGACCGTTCGGACAAATCGCAGCCCAAGCCGCGCGAACCGGGCCGGCGCAGTTCCGTACCCTCGGCGGGGGCGGGTGGACGCGCGCCGGGCTTCGGCCAGGAGCCGTCGCCCCAGACGGACGGCTGATCGCATTTTAAATTCAATAGAAAACCCCGCCTGAAACGGCGGGGTTTTTGTTTGCGCTGCATGAAGTTTCACAACGTTGCGCTTTGGCCCGCGCGCCCGTAGCCTAGCGAGATGCGCCGATACTTCACACCACGCGGACTATGCCGGGGCGTCGCTGCCCGCGACCTGATTGCGCGCGACGAGGCCTGGCCCTTGGGCCGCGAGCAGGCCTTCACGGCGGTGGAAATCACCGAGGCCGATCACCAGAACGGCCTACATCATCACGTGGTCTTGCGCGCGGCCCTGCATTCCGCGCATCACGAACGTATCGTGCCCTGCATCACCCCGCGTGTATCGTTCGCGGGCCTTAGCCCGAAGGGCCCGCATATCATGGGCGTGGTCAACGTCACGCCCGACAGTTTCTCGGACGGCGGCAAGTTCAACAGTACCGAAGCGGCCATCGCTCATGGCACGGCGCTGCTGGAGGCGGGGGCAGCCATCATCGATGTGGGCGGCGAGTCCACGCGCCCCGGCGCAGTTCCGGTTGCGCCCGACGAGGAGCGCAAGCGCGTTATTCCCGTCATCCGCGCGCTGGCGGAGAAGGGGGCCAAGGTGTCGGTCGACACGCGCCACGCCGCCACGATGGCCGAAGGTGTTGCGGCGGGGGCTGTGATCGTCAACGACATTACGGCGCTGTCGGGCGATGGGGCCTTGGACGTGACGGCGAAATCCAAGGCGTCGGTGATCCTGATGCACATGCAGGGCCAGCCCGGCACCATGCAGCAGAACCCCACCTACGCCTGGGCGCCGGGGGACGTGTTCGACTTTTTGAAATCGCGCATCGCGGCTTGCCAGGCGCGCGGGATTGGACTTGAGCGCATCTCGGTGGATCCAGGTTTTGGTTTCGGCAAGACCGATGCGCACAATGCGGCCCTGTTCGATCATCTGGCCCTATTGCATGGCCTCGGCTGCGTGCTGACGGTGGGGGCCTCACGCAAGAGCTTCATCAGCCGGGTCAGTGACGGCGAACCGCCCGAGGCGCGCCTGCCGGGCTCGGTGGCTGCGGCCGTGTTCGCCGCTGACCGGGGTGCACACATCATCCGTGTCCATGACGTTGCCGAGACGCGCCAGGCCCTGGCGGTCTGGGCGCATATGTCGGGCGCTTAATGTCAGGATGTCAGGGGCTTAATCCAGGTTGGGCTTGATTCGGGCCCCTCCATCCTCCACAACTTTGCGCCGGATGACGTTACAAGAACCAAGGACCACGGGCGCATGAGCAGCCGCCGCTTATTTGGCACCGACGGGGTGCGCGGGCTGGCCAACACCGAGCCCATGACCGCCGAGATCGCCACGCGCATCGGCATGGCGGCGGGCCATTACTTCCGGCGCGGCGAGCACCGCCACACCGTCGTCATCGGCAAGGACACGCGGCTGTCGGGTTACCTCTTGGAGCCGGCGCTGACGGCTGGCTTCATTTCCGTGGGTATGGACGTGGTGCTGGTGGGGCCGATCCCCACCCCCGGCATCGCCATGCTGACGAAATCCCTGCGCGCCGATTTGGGCGTCATGCTGTCGGCCTCGCACAATCCGTATCACGATAACGGCATCAAGCTGTTCGGCCCGGACGGCTACAAGCTGTCGGACGCGATTGAAGTGGAAATGGAAGCGCTGATTACGGGTGACTTGTCGCACGCGCGCGCGGCCCCGGCCAAGCTGGGCCGCGCCAAGCGCCTGGACGATGCGGGCGGGCGCTACATCGAATTCACCAAGGCCACGTTCCCTCGCGGGCTCAGGCTCGACGGCCTGAAGATCGTGGTCGATTGCGCCCATGGCGCGGCTTACAAAATCGCACCGGCCGTGTTCTGGGAGCTGGGCGCGCAAGTCGTCAAAGTCGGGGTCGAGCCCGACGGCTTCAACATCAACGACAAGTGCGGCTCGCTGCACCCGGACCGCATGCGCGAACTGGTGGTGAGCCATAACGCGCACTTGGGGCTGGCGCTCGACGGCGACGCCGACCGCGTTCTGTTGTGCGACGAGCACGGCGCCATGATCGACGGGGATCAAGTGCTGGGTGTGATCGCCAAGCAGTGGCAGCAGGACGGCCAGCTTGAAGGCAACGCCGTGGTGGCCACGGTCATGAGCAACCTGGGCCTGGAACGCTACCTGAAATCGCTGGGCCTGGGCCTGAAGCGCACCAGTGTCGGCGACCGTTATGTCGTCGAGGAAATGAAAGCGGGCGGGTTCAATCTCGGCGGCGAACAGTCGGGGCATATCATCATGGGTCGTCATGCGACGACGGGCGACGGCATCATCGCCGCGCTGCAAGTGCTGGCCGCCCTGGTTCAAAGCAAAAAGCCGGCCAGTCAGGCCATCCGCGTATTCAACGCGGTGCCGCAGAAATTGCAGAATGTGCGCCTCAAAGACGGCGTGAAGGCCGATGACATTTTAGGTTTGGCCACCGTCAAGGCCGCCATCGGCGATGTGGAGAAGCGCCTGAACGGCAAGGGCCGCCTGCTCATCCGCAAGTCGGGCACCGAGCCGCTCATTCGCATCATGGCCGAGGCCGACGATGCGAAAGAAGTGGACGCGGTGGTGGCGTTGCTGGCGGATACGATCTCAAAGGCGGCGGCATAGGGTTCCGGTGCGCGGACGCGTTCTCATCATTGCGGGCTCAGACTCAGGGGGCGGGGCGGGCATTCAGGCCGATACCAAGGCCGTCACCTGCCTCGATGCCTTCGCGGCCACGGCCATCACCGCCATCACCGTGCAGAACACCCTGGGTGTGTTCAACATCCACGAAATTCCCACCAACATTGTGCAGCAGCAGATCGACGTGGTGCTGTCCGACATCGGCGCGGACGTGATCAAGACCGGTATGCTGGCGACAGTGCCCATGATCAACGCCGTGGCCGACACGCTGGACAAGCGCGCACGCAACATTCCGCGCGTGGTTGATCCTGTCATGCGCGCCAAGGGCGGGCACCCGCTGCTGGCCGATGACGCCGCCGACGCCCTGATCGCGCGGATCGTGAAGGGGGCCACCATCGTCACACCTAACCTGCCCGAAGCCGAGGTGCTGGTCCGCCGCGAGATCAAGACCATCGCCGACATGGATGCCGCCATTCAGCCCTTACGGGCGCTGGGGGCGGGGGCGGTGCTGCTGAAGGGCGGGCATCTGGAAGGGCATCAGCTCATCGACATGCTGATTACCCCCACCGACGTCATGCGCTTCGAGGATGCGCGCATCGACACCACCTCCACCCACGGCACCGGCTGCACGCTGGCGTCGGGCATCGCCGCCGGACTGGCTCAGGGGATGACCTTGCAAGATTCTGTCGCGCGCGCCCGGGACTATGTGCGCAAGGCGCTGGAAACCGCCCCCGGCCTGGGCGGCGGCCACGGCCCGCTCAACCATTCCCACACCGTGAAGCTTTAATCACACCCGCATTGACGGGGCCGGGGCAGGGTTCCTACACTCCGCGCCGCTTGCGCTGGGCAAGCATGTGTGTTGTGGCCCGTAACTGTCCCGCCTCGAAGGAAAATTCCCTCCATGTCCGCCAATGCCAAACCGCCGGTGAAACCGGCGCGTCCGCAGTTTTCGTCCGGTCCTTGCGCCAAGCGTCCCGGCTGGACGCTCGATGCCCTGAAGGGCGCGCTGGTGGGCCGTTCGCACCGCGCCAAGCCCGCCAAGGCGCGCATTAAGCAGGTCATCGACAAGACGCGCGCCATCCTGGGCGTGCCGGCGGACTACAAGATCGCCATCGTGCCCGCGTCCGATACCGGCGCGGTCGAGATGATGCTGTGGCACACTTTAGGTCAGCGCCCCGTTGACATGCTGGCCTGGGAAAGCTTCGGCGAAGGCTGGGTCACCGACGTGGTGAAGCAGTTGAAGCTGAAGGACGCGCGCGTCATCAAGGCCGATTACGGCAAGCTGCCCGATCTGTCGCAGGTGAATTTCGACCATGATGTGGTGTTCACCTGGAACGGCACGACTTCGGGCGTGCGTGTTCCCAACGGCGACTGGATCAAGGACGACCGCAAGGGCCTCACCATCTGCGATGCCACCTCCGCCGTGTTCGCCATGGACATGCCGTGGCCGAAGCTGGATGTGGTCACGTACTCCTGGCAGAAAGTGCTGGGCGGCGAAGCGCAGCACGGCATGCTGATTATCTCTCCGCGCGCGGTCGAGCGCCTGGAAAGTTATTCGCCGCCGTGGCCGCTGCCCAAAATCTTCCGCCTCACCAAGGGCGGTAAGCTGGAAAACGGCATTTTCGAGGGCGACACCATCAACACCGTCTCCATGCTGTGCGTGGAAGACGCGGTAGACGGTCTCACCTGGGCCGAAAGTGTCGGCGGCCTGAAGGGCCTTGTTCAGCGGTCGGAAAAAAACCTGAAAACCATCGCCGACTGGGCCGCCCAGAAAAACTGGATCGACTTCCTGGCCGAGAAGCCGGAGACACGGTCCTGCACGTCCATCTGCCTGAAGATCACCGCCGACTGGTTCACGGGGCTCCCCGCCGACAAGCAGGCCGATGTCGCCAAGAAAATGGCGAGCGTGCTGGAAGCCGAAGGTGTGGCGCTGGACATCGCCTCCTACCGCGACGCGCCGCCGGGCTTGCGCATCTGGGGCGGGGCCACGGTGGAGAACGCCGATATTCAAGCGCTGCTGCCCTGGCTTGAGTGGGCGCACGCGGAAGTCCAAGCCGGGAAGTAGAGCCTGCTTAAGTTCAGTCACGCCAGATAATCCGGGGGGAGTGATGGCGAAGCCGAAAGTTCTGATCAGCGATAAGTTAAGCGCCGCGGCGGTGGAGATCTTCAAGACCCGCGGCGTGGATGCGGACGTGAAAACGGGCCTGAAGCCCGAGGACCTGAAAGCCATCATCGGCGAATACGACGGCCTTGCGGTGCGCTCCTCCACCAAGGTCACGGCCGATGTGATGGCGGTGGCGTCAAAGCTGAAAGTGGTGGGCCGCGCCGGCATCGGCGTCGATAACGTCGATGTGGATGCCGCCACCGCGCGCGGTATCGTGGTGATGAACACGCCCTTCGGCAATGCCATCACCACCGCCGAGCACGCCATTTCCATGATGATGGCGCTGGCCCGGCAAATTCCATCAGCAAATTCGTCCACCCACGCGGGCAAGTGGGAAAAATCCAAGTACATGGGCGTCGAGCTGTTCGGCAAAACTCTCGGCGTCATCGGCTGCGGAAACATCGGCTCCATCGTCGCCGACCGCGCCCTAGGCCTGAAGATGAAGGTGCTGGCCTTCGACCCCTACCTGTCGCCGGACCGTGCGAAAGACTTAGGCGTCGAGAAGGCCGACCTTGAAACGATCTTCAAGCGCGCCGATTTTATCACGCTGCACACGCCGCTGACCGAGAACACCCGCAACATCATCGACGCCAAGGCCATCGTCAAGATGAAGAAGGGCGTGCGCATCATCAACTGCGCGCGCGGCGGGCTTGTGAACGAGGCGGATTTGAAGGTGGCCATCGATAGCGGCCACGTCGCCGGGGCGGCGCTGGACGTGTTCGAGGAGGAACCGGCCAAGACGCACCCATTGTTTGGGAATGAGAACGTGGTCTGCACGCCGCACCTGGGGGCCTCCACCAACGAGGCGCAGGAAAACGTGGCGCTGCAAGTGGCCGAGCAGATGGCCGACTTCCTGCTGACGGGGGCCGTCTCCAACGCGCTCAATATGGCCTCGGTGTCGGCGGAAGACGCGCCGAAGCTGAAGCCTTACATGAAGTTGGTGGAGCAGTTGGGCAGTTTCGCCGGTCAGATCACGCAATCGGGCCTGAAGGCCGTTACGCTGGAATACGCCGGTCATGTGGCCGATCTGAACACGCGGCCCCTGACCGCCATCGCCGTGGCCGGGCTCTTGGGTCCGCTGATGGACAGCGTGAACATGGTGAACGCCTCGAAGATCGCGCGCGAGCGCGGCATCGAGATCACCGAAATCAAGAAGGGCGAGCACGACCTGTATCAGACATTGGTCAAGCTGACGGTCACGACGGAGCGCCAGTCGCGGTCTGTCTCCGGCACACTGTTCGGCGGGGCCTTGCCGCGTCTGGTGGACGTGAACGACATTCACATCGAGGCCGAAGTCAGCCCGTACATGCTGTACGTCATCAACGACGACAAGCCGGGTTTCATCGGCGCCTTGGGTACAACTTTGGGGCAGGCGGGGGTAAACATCGCCTCGTTCCACTTGGGCCGTCCGGCGGCGGGCGGGGACGCCATCGCACTCCTCAGTCTGGACCAGCCGGTTTCCGAGGCGGTGCTGGCCAAAGTCCAGGCCTTGCCCCACGTCCGACAGTGCCAGGCGTTAGCATTTTAACCGTAAGACGCTGGTTTCGCTGCGCTTTCCGGTCTTGTTGGGGGGGCAGGCAGCGCGTATAACCACGCCGCTGATTGTCCCCCGCGTTGGGCCTTGTCCGACATGAGCGAAAGTTCGACCAAAACCCTTCTGCCCGAAGGGCTGCGCGATGTGCTGCCTCCCGATGCCGCTTTCGAGAACGCGGTGAGGGAAAGCCTGACGCGCACCTTCACGCTCAATGGATACGATCTGGTAAAGCCGCCGCTGATCGAGTTTGAGGACACGCTGCTGTCGGGCGTGGGCGCAGGCATGGGCGAGCGCATCTTCCGCATGCTCGACCCCGTCTCTCACAAAACATTGGGTGTCCGTAACGATATCACCACGCAAGTGGCGCGCATTGCCGCCACGCGCCTCAGCGCCGCCGCGCGGCCCCTGCGCCTGATGTACGCAGGGCCCGTGCTACGCGTGAAGGGCAGCCAACTGGAGCCCGAGCGCCAGTTCACCCAAGCCGGTATCGAACTTATTGGCGGCGACAACGGCGCCGCCGATGCCGAAGTGATTATCGTCATCGTCGAAGCGTTGAAGAAACTGGGTGTTACGGGCCTGTCGATTGACCTGTCGCTGCCGACACTGGTGCCCGCGATCCTGGACGGCAGCGGTTTGAGCGTCGATGCCATCACCAAAGTCCGCGCGGCGCTGGATCATAAAGACGTAGCCGAAATTCAGGCGCACGC
>JAEUKM010000281.1 GCA_016793085.1 Rhodospirillaceae bacterium | reverse complement strand
CAAATCTGGAGTGCCTTGAGCCGCGTACAACAGGAGTTGTATGTCGATTCCACGGCTGATTGTGTGGAACGCCAGTTGCCGGACCTGATCGGCCGCTACAAAGACCTGAAACAGAACGCCAAGCATGGGACGCTCAGCCTGAACCCCGACCTGAAAATTCCGCGCTACATCTCGGCGGTGGACATTCACTGCATTCCGGGCGGCTACTTTTTGGAGCTGGCCGAGGACGACGTGTACGCGGGCGCGCGTTACGATATCGGCTCGTTCATCTTCGGGCGCGGCGAACGCGGCCCCTTGAACGACGCGCGCGGACAGACGGGTGTGGCGTTCCTGAAAGCCAACTACCCCCATTTGAAACCCCAGCGCATCATCGATCTTGGCTGCGCCTCGGGCATGAACACCCTGCCCTACGTCGCGGCCTACCCCGGCGCTGAAGTGACCGGCATCGACGTTTCAGCGCCGTGTCTGCGCTATGCCCACGCCCGCGCCGAATCACTGGGCATTCCGGCGCACTTCGTGCAGGCCTCGGCTGAAAAGACCGATTACCCGGATGCGTCTTTCGATGTGGTGGCCTCGCACATTCTGTTTCACGAAACCTCGCGCAAGGCCGTGGGCGCGATTTTGAAGGAATGCTACCGCCTCCTGAAGCCGGGCGGCGTGATGCTGCACCTGGACGTGCCGCGCCGCCTCACCGCCAAGACGCCCTATGACCAATTCGTTGCCGACTGGGATACGCTGAACAACAACGAGCCCTTCTGGGGCACGTTCCTGTTCGACATGGATATCCGCAAGCTGGCGCTTGAAGCCGGGTTTAAAGAGGACTCTTTACGCGAAACGCTGGCCGACGCTCCCGAGGGCCGCATGAACTACTGGGCGCTGACGGCGGTGAAATAGCCATGAACGCAGCGCCGCCGAAGAAACCTACAGCGTCCAGCCCCGTTACCGGGCGGCCGCGCATTCCCAAGGGTTACCGCCCCAACAACCTGGGCGACCCGCATGTGGAGCGCGTGCTCAGCATCACCATGGCGGTGGCCACCGAAGTGGCGGTGCTGCACGACACCATCGACACCATGGCGCGCCTGTCGGCCGCGCAGGGTAAGTTCAGCATGGCCGAGATCGAGGCTTATGAACCCACGCCCGAGGTGAAAGCCGCGCGCGAGAAGTGGCGCAAGGACTACTTGAAACGCCTGCTGCGTATTCTGTGGGAAGACATCCCCGATGCTCCCGGCGAGGGCCGCGGCACGTCTTACGGCAATATCGTGCGCGAGATTTCGGAATAGCAGCTTGCCGAGCAGGGAGAGGCAACGTGTTCATCAACAACTGGTATGTGGCGGCCAACCTCGAGGACTTGAAAGGCAATGCGCCCATGTTCGTGCGCATGCTGGGTTGCGACTTCGTGCTGTTCCGCGACACATCCGGCGAAATCCGCTGCCTCAGCGACGTGTGCTGCCACCGGGGCGCATCGTTGGCGCAAGGCAAGGTGAACGGCGACTGCATCGCCTGCCCCTACCACGGCTGGGAGTTCGACGGCGCAGGGCGCTGCACCAAAATTCCGGCTTTAGGCGCCGACGTAAAGCCGCCCAAGCGCGCGCGTATCGATTCTTACCCCGTGCGCGAGAAATTCGGCTGGGTCTGGGTGTTCCTGGGCGACGCGCCCGAGGAAGAACGCCCGCCGTTCCTGGACGACAGCTGGTTCCCCGAATACTACGACGAAAAAACCTGGCGCAAGGTACGCATCAGCTACGAAGCGCCGGTGAACTGGGCCCGTTCGGAGGAGAACTCCATCGACGGCGCACACCCGAGCTTCGTGCATGCCTCGTTCGGCAGCAAACGCGACCCCAAGGTGCATATCGTGCCGGTCGAGACGCATGACTGGGGGGCCAGCACCACGCGCGAGCGCACGCCGCCCGACCGCTCGCAGAAAACCGGGGCCATGCGCGAGCTGACCGCCGAGAAGCGCGGCAAGACCAAGGCCACCACCGCGTTCTGTTTCACGGGCGTCACCCACCGCATCGACATTCAGCGCGCCGATGGTCTGCGCCAGGTGACGCTGTCGCACCGCACGCCGGTGGATGAGTTCAACACCCGCACCTTCACCACCCAGGCCCGCGACTACCTGATGACCGAGGAGTTCGACAAGGAACGCTTCGAAGGCCGTCAGAAAGCAATTGCAGAAGACATCGCCATCGTGCGCACGGTACGCCCGCCGCTGCCGCCGAAGTCGACCACCGCCGAACTGCTGACGGAAGCCGACCAGCTTGAGACCGCCTTCCGCGCCATGAACCGGCGCATGGAGGAAAAAGGCTGGGAGATCGATTCGGACGTCGTGGAGAAGGAATCCAAGCGCCAGATTCTGGTGATCCCCTCGCCCCAGCGCCTGACCGACCCCAAGAACTGGGTGCACAAGACCGTCCCCACCACGCGCCCGCGCGCCTACCTGAGCCACGCCGCCGAGCAGACCGAAGCCGCCGAATAGCGCCCGCGTTCAGCCATGAACATCCGCGCCATCGCGGCCCTGCTGTCGCAGCGTGATTACGCGCTGTATGCCGCCGCCAACGCAGTGTCGCTGACGGGCACCTGGATTCATCGCATCGCCATCGGCTGGCTGGCCTGGGAATACACCCACTCGCCCTTGTGGGTGGGCATTCTCGCCGCTTCGGGCGTCATTCCCATCCTGATCGTAGGGCCCATCGGCGGTGTGCTGGCCGATCAGCTTGATCAGCGCAAGCAGATCGCCGTCAGCCAGAGCCTGGCATTCGTGCTGATGATGGTGCTGTTCGTGTTCTATGAACAGGCGTGGTTGAACATCTGGTGGCTGGTGGCGTTCCGGATCACATTAACCGCTTTAGTATCGCTCTCGCAGCCCGCACGCCTGGTGCTGGTGCCCTCGCTGGCGGGGCCTGAAAACATGGCCACGGCCATTTCCTTCGGCGCGCTGGTTTTCAACCTCGCGCGCTTTCTAGGCCCGGCGGCCGCCGGCGTGCTGCTGGTGGGCGGCGATTTCGGCATCGCATTCTTGGTGAACGGCTTCAGCTACCTGGCCCTGGTGCTGGCCGTGCTGAAGGTGCGCCTGCCCGAGGCCCCCGAGGCGTCGCCACGCAAGCGCCGCGGCCTCCTGCCGGAGATCGGAGACAGCATCGCCTACATCCGGGGCCACAACGGTATTCTCGCCATGTTCCTGCTGTTCGGGGTCGTCGTCATCGCCGGGCGGCCCATCGCCGAGATGATCCCGGCCTTCGTGGGCGCGGTGTTCTCGCGCGGCGTCGACGGGCTCGCCATCCTCACCTCCGCCATGGCGGCGGGCAGTATCGCGGGCGGGCTTGTGTCCACCCACAACCGCATCAAGGGGCTGACGCGCACCGTGGTGTTGAGCACCCTGGGCTACGGCGTGTGCATCGTGCTGTTCGTATGGATGCCGGTGTTCTGGATGGCCGTGGGCGTGCTGTCGCTCGCCAGTGTGTTTACGGTCATGATCGGCGTCTCGGCGCAAACCCTGGTGCAGACTGCCGTGGAGCCAGCCTTGCGTGGCCGCGTGATGAGCCTGTGGTTCATCCTCTCGCGCGGCGGGCCGTCCCTGGGGGCGCTTGTGGTGGGCCTGGCGTCGGAAGCGGCAGGCTTGCGTCTGGCGTTTTCGGTTGGTGGGCTGTTGTGCATCGCGGCCGGCATGTATGCCTGGAAACAGCGTCACGCGGCAGCACCATCGCTGGAGCACGGCCCAGCCGAGAAACAAGCCTAGCTGTCTTTAAGTCAGCAGCAGGTTCAGTTGCGCGCTGGTCATGGCGGCCATTTGCACCGAGGTGAAGGCCGACAACTGCGCCGTGCTCATGGCGCTGAGCTGCGTAGTGGTCAGCGCGGTGATCTGGTTGGCGCTTAAGTTTGCAATATCGCTTGCCTCCAGGCCGCGCACCTGAGTGGCCGTGAGCCCGCCGACCTGCGCCGTCGTCAGCGCACGCACCTGCGCCGTGGTCAACGCCGCCAGCTGCGATGAGCTGAACCCGCCCAACTGACCCGCCGTTAGATTACTGATGGCTGTGGCGCTGAGGCTGGCCACCTGCGGCGCGGTCAGCGCGTTGATTTGCGACGAGGTGAAGCCCGTGACCTGCTCGGCCGACAGGGCCGCGACATTGCCGGTCGTCAGGGCTTTCAGTTGCGTCGCTGTCAGCCCGCTGACCTGCACGGTCGACAAGGCAGATATAGTGCCGGTGTTGAGCCCCTTTAACTGAGAAACCGTCAGCGCCCGGATTTGATCGACCGAGAGCGAAACAACATTGGTGGTGGTCAGGGCATTCAATTGCGTTGTCGTCAGGCTGCTGACCTGGCCGGTCGTAAGGCTTCCCAACTGCGCCGTGCTCATGGCGTTCAGCTGCGCGCCGTCCAGCCCACGCACCTGCTTGCCGGTCAGGCTGCCGACCTGAGCCGTGGTCATCGCCGCCACTTGCGACGTCGTCAACGCGCCGACCTGGGCCGCGACAATGCCGCTGATCTGCCTAGTCGACAGAAGCGCGATATTTTCGGGGCTCAGCGCCACCCACTGCGTTGCGGACATCGACGACAGCTGCGAGGAGGTCAGCCCCGTTACTTGCGCGCTGGTGAGGCTGGAGAGCGCATTCGGGTTGAGGTTGCGGATCTGAGCAGTGTTCAGACTACCCAGCACTGTCGCCGACAAAGTTCCCACCTGGGCCGTCGTCAACGAGCGGATCTGACTGGTCGTGAGCGTGCCGACGTTGACCGTCTGCACAAGTACCGGTGGCGGTGTAACAACTGGCGTCGGTACAGATTCAGGCGGAGTGTCGACCGGCGTAACGACCGGCGGCAGCGTCAGGCCCAGGGCGATGATCTGGCTGGCCGTTAATGCGCTGAGTTGGGTGTAGTTCAGCGTAGCGGCGTTGGTCGCACTGAATTGGGATAACTGGGTCGTTGTCAGCGCACTCAACTGCGCCGAGGTGAGCCCGCGCACTTGCGCCGTGCTGAAGCTTGCGAATACTCCCGAACCTAAAACGCTGAATTGGCTGCCGGACAACGCCGAAAGCTGCGAAGCCGAGAGGGCGCCCGTCTGCGTGGTTGTGAGTACAGCGATATCGGTGGTTTCAAATCCGGCAACCTGCGCACCGTTTAGGCTTGCAATCTGCGCGGCTGTCAGCATGCCCACCTGCTGCGTGCTGAGGGCGGCGATCTGTGCCGGAGTTAGGCCGCTAATTTGTGCCGCCGTCAGCAATAAGACGTGAGTTGTGCTAAGCGCGTTGATCTGCGCATTGGTCAGCGCCCTCACTTGCGATGACTTGAAGCCGCTGAGTTGCGACACGCTTAGCGTGCCGATCTGCATGGTGGAGAGCGCCGCAACCTGTGTCGCCGTCAGCCCGCCGATCTGCGCGGTCGACAGCGCCCCGAACAGGCTGGCCATATGACTGGTGGCGAGGCCACTCACCTGACTGGGTGACAGATGCGCGATCTGGGTTGCAGTCAAAGCGTTCACTTGCACGCTGGACAGCGCGGCGATCTGCGTCGCCGTCAAGCCGCTAAGCTGCGACGTGCTGAGGGCCGCCACGCGCGTTGTCGAGAGCGCGCCCAGTTGGGCCGTATCCAGCGCGCCGACTTGCACGGTCGTCAGGGCGGCAAATTTAGTGGTGGTCAGCCCACCGATGTGGCTGGTGGTCAGCCCGCCCACTTGCGATGGGCTGAGAGCGCCGATGCCCGTGGCGGCAAACGCATTCACCTGGGTCGTGGACAGCGCGCCGACCTGCGCGGCGGTCAGCCCGGCCACCTGGCCCAGGCCCAGAACCGCAAGCTGGGTTGTGGTCAGTCCGCGCACTTGAACCGTCGAGAAGCTGCCGATTTGGCCCCCTGCCAACGCACCGAACTGCGCGGCCGTCAGAGCCGCAATTTGGGTGCTGGAGAGCCCGCCAAGCTGGGTCGCGTTCAGCGCCCCGATATGAGCCGTTGTGAGGCTGCGTAATTGCGTGGTGGTGATGGCGCCCAATTGCGTTGCGGTCAGGCCCGTCAATTGGTCAACGGTAAGATGCGCCAGTTGGGTCGTGGTCAGGGCGCGGGCCTGGGTCGTGGTCAGCGCGCCAACCTGCGTGGCCGCGAAACCGCTTAGCTGGGCCGTGGACAACGTGGCGAGATCGGTGACCTCAAGGCCCACGACTTGCGTTGCCGTCAGCATGGAGAGTTGTTCGCTCGATAGAGATCGGATCTGGGTGGTGGTGAAGGCCCCCACCTGCGCCGCAGTGAGGCCGGAAATCTGGCTGGCCGAGAACGAACCGACGCTGACCGTGGCGATGCTGGCGATTTGCGCCGCCGTCAGCGCGGCCACTTGTGTTGCACCGAGTCCGCCGAACTGCGCCGTCGACAAATGCGCGATCTGCGTGTTCGTCAGGGCTTTCACTTGGGTCGTCGTCAGGGCAGCGATTTGCGTGACGCTTAAGCCCGTCAGTTGCGCGGTGCTCAGCACGGCCAAATCCACGGTCGAGATGCCCTTGACCTGCGTTGTGGTCAGTCCGCCGAGTTGCGCGGTCGACAGCACACCCACCTGCTGCGTGGTCAGCGCCGTGACTTGCGCCGGTGAGAGGCCTGCGATCTGGGTCGCCGTCAGTGTGCTCACATGCACCGTCGTCAGAGCAGCGATCTGAGTTGCCGTCAGCGCGCCGATCTGGCCCGCCGACAAACCGCCCAGTTGCACTGTCGAGAGATGTGCGATGCCCGTAGCGGTCAGGCCGCTGATCTGGCTGACTGCCAGCGCGCCAACCTGAGTCACCGCTAAGCCGCTGACCTGCGTGGTGCTGAGGGCGGCCAATTGCGCGGCGACCAGGCCGCCAATCTGTTCCACCGACAGCGCAAGCATCTGACCGACAGGCAACGCCTTGACTTGGGTGGCGGTCAACGCACTCACTTGTGTAGCTGTAAGGCCCGACAGTTGGGCAGTGCTCAAGGCCGTCAACTGAGAGGCCGTCAGCGCCTTCACCTGAGTCGCCGTCAGGGCCGTGATTTGGGTTGCCGCAAGGCCGCTCAGTTGCGCGGTCGACAAAACCGCCATTTGCGTGGCCGTGAACGCGCTGATTTGGGTGCTGCTCAGCCCGCCCAACTGCACACTCGACAGCGCCTGGACACGCACCGTAGCCAGCCCACCGATCTGCGCGGCTGAAACGCCTGCCAACTGAGGCGCCGACAAGTGCACGATCTGCGTGGTCGTCAGTGCATTGAGTTGCGTTGTGCTCAGGGCGCCCACTTGCGCGGCGGTGAAGCCCGTCAATTGCGCCGTTGTCAGAACGGCAAGGTCGCTGGTCTGCAAACCTTGCACCTGAAGCAGCGAAAGCCCACCCAGTTGCGCCGTGGTCAGGGCCGTCATCTGCGACGTCGTCAGCGCGCCGATCTGGGAGCTGCTGAAACCGCCTAACTGGGTCTGGCTCAGAGTGCCGAGGTTGGCCGTGCCGATGCTTGCGACTTGCGCCGCCGTCAGTGCGCTGAATTGCGTTTCGCTCAACACGGCCATCTGCGCTGGCGTCAGCACGGCGATGTTGGCAGCCGCAATGCTGGCGATCTGGGTGGCGGCCAGGGCGGCCACTTGCGACGGCGCCAGCACGCCCATTTGTGTCGTGGTCAGCACGCCGACCTGCGCCGCCGTCAGGCCGCCGATCTGCGCCGTCGTAAGATACCCCAAGGTCACGGCACCCAGCGCCTTCACCTGCGCCGTCGACAGGGCCGCGATCTGGGCAGCACTGAGCGCGCCGAACTGCGTTTGTGTCAGCGTGCCGATATCAATCGCTTCCAGACCCTTCACTTGCGTGGACGACAAAGCGGCAAGCTGCGTGGTCGTAAGCACACCTACGTGCGCCGTCGTCAGGGCGGCGATCTGCAGTGACGACAAACCGCTCAGTTGGCTCAAGGATAGGCTAGCGACATTGGCCGTGCTGATACGGGGAATTTGTGCCGTCGTCAGACCCGCAAGCTGGGTCGCCGACAGGGCGGCAAACTGCCCGGCCGAGAGATGCGCGATGTTGGTGGCGCTTAAACCCGCCAATTGCGTTGCGGACAGATCTGCGATTTGCGTGACGCTGAACCCACCCAGTTGCGCGGTTGTCAGCGCGCCGATTTGGGCCGCCGTCAGGCCTGCGAATTGTGCTTTAGACAGGCTTTCGATCTGCGTGGTGCGCAAGGCGGCAATCTGGGTTGCGGTCAACGATGAAACTTGCGTAACGCTTAAGCCCGTCAACTGCGCGGTCGAGATATTGCCGATTTGCGTGGCCGTGAAAGCGCGGACCTGCGTTGTCGCCAGACTGGCCAATTGGGCCGTTGTCAGCGCGGCCAGCTTGGTGGTGTTCAGGGCCGCAAGCTGCGTGACGGTCAAGCCGGTCAATTGCGCGGGCGATAGGCTTGCGATATTGGCGGTTGATAGCGCGTTCATCTGGGTGTTGGTCAAGGCACCCACTTGGGTCGCAGCCAGAGCTCCTACTTGTGCGGCGGTCAGGGCGGCGACGTCGTTGACGTCAAATCCCCTCACCTGCGCCGTGGTCAGCGCGCTCAGTTGTGTTTCCGTCAGCGCCCCGATTTGCGCAGTGTTCAGCGCGCCCAACTGCGCCGATGTCAGACCGCCGACTTGCGTGATATTCAGGCTGCCGACCTGCGCGGTGGTCAGGGCAGCGAATTTCGTGATCGTCAGCCCACCCAACTGCGTCGGAGCAAGCGCGCCCAACTGTGCAAGCGAGATCGCCGCAATGTTGGCGGCGCTCAGCGCGTTCAATTGCGTGGTCGCGAAAACGCCAAGCTGCGTTGTCGTCAACGCGCCGATATGCGCGGTGGACCAGCTGGCGATTTCGGTGGTGGTCAGGGCCGCAACTTGAGTCGTCGTCAAGTTGGGAATGTCGGTTACATTGATCGGCATACGTCTTCGCAGGGGGGGGGGCCGCAGCAGTCGGATACGATCAATAAGCAGTGCTGATCAACGCATTCTTAATCGCCGTTGGCAGGCGAAATGTTTTCGACGCGAACGGTCTTTCCAACGCGCGGAAAGCAGAGCAACGCCGCTCAACTAGCGCGCCATAAATTTCTCTTACAGTTGAATGCTGCTGCCCCAGGTGCCGCCAGCGGCGTAATGCCGCCACTTCACTCGTGGTTGAATAATGGACAACTAGGATTCTTTTTGATTCATACTTTGTTAAGCATCACCCGCCGCCTTGCCGCCGGCCGAATCGGCATAACAAAAGGCGAGAGAAACCAGGGCCCGAAAACGCCCTAGAGATATCCTAACGCACGCGCGCGGGTTTTGATGTAGTGCGCGAACCAGTCGAGGCTGCGGAACCGCAAGAGATCGCGCCCGCGGCTTTTTGCGGCGCGGGCCGCACCGCCCAGAAGGCGCACAGCCTTGATCAGCAGGAACAGTTCACCGTTTTCCCGTTCCGCCGCCGTGTAAGGCCGTACCCCGTTATACCCCTGCTCGAAGGCCGCGCCGTATTTCGCATCAAAACCATAGAACGCGTTGCCGAAAATGAAGTTCTTCACGTCATGCAGCCAATGGCCTTCGGCGCAACCGTCAAAATCGATGAACGTGATCTGCCCGGCCTTGTCCACGTGCACGTTGCTGGGGTGCATGTCCTGGTGACACATGCCTTTAGGCAAATCGAGGCCTTGCTGCGTGGAAATAACCTGGGCCAGACGTTCACTCAGCGCCGTGTAGTCCCGGATATCTTCGGGCCGGTCCTCGACCCAATCCAACAGGAACGGCAGATTGTCGATAAGCCCCTGGGCTGTGGCCGCCGCCACCGGCGCGGCTGGTTTGTAATCTCGCGCCGCCAGATGCAGACGCGCGAACGCCGCACCGATCTTGCCCCCAAGCTCTACATCAAGCTGGTCGCCGAATTTCTGCCCCGACGCCCAGGTGTAAAGCACCGCGGTCCGTGGTCCCTCGGGCGCTTCCAGGGAAAAATGCACGTCGTCGCTCCGCGCCGGGATGGCGCTTGAAACGGACACACCTTTGCCTTTCAGGAAAGCCAGGAAATCCAGCTCCTGCAGAATGGCGGGCAGCGAACGCGTGCCCGCGCGCCAGACGCGCAAGGCCCGTTTGGCCGCATCGTCTCGGACGACATAGACATCGTTGATGCCGCGGTACAAAAGCTGCACGCGCACAGACCCTGAGAACGCATAACGCGCTTCCACTTCGGATTTGATGAAATCCGGGTC
>JAEUKM010000277.1 GCA_016793085.1 Rhodospirillaceae bacterium | reverse complement strand
AGCCTGGATCCCAGTCCATGGTTTTCGGATCGACGAATTTCACCAACAGCTTTTCATCGTAAGCCTTGCCCGTACCGTTCACGATCATGGGCTTATCGTAAAACATGGTCAGCAGCACCGCGCCCTTGGGCGAGGAGGCGTGCTCGCGCGTGTAGCCCGCCGGAAAAAAGCCGTAGCAATGCCGGTCGTAGGCCTGGCCGTTGATGACGATCTCGCCTTCCAGCACCATGAATTCTTCATGGGCCGTGTTGTACTCGGGCTTAGCGCGCGTCCAGCCCGCCGGGTAACGCACGATGGTGGTGGCATCCGTGCCCTTCTCGTCGATAGAGAGCAACTTCATCTCAACGTCATCGCGGCCCGGACCGTACAGGCCCGTCTGCCAGGGCAGGTCTTGCGCTTGAATGAACATGATGTGCGGCCGGGCCATGCGCGGTATCCTGATTGTAAGAGTGCGGGGGATGATGAACTATGGCGGCGCGTGTCGGCGCTGCCAAGGTGTTTCGCGAAGGCCATTTTTTGCGCAAACGCATGCTAAAGCATTGGTATAAGTTGAACTAAGCCTAGTTGAGCTAAGTCAAGGGGGAGGTGAGATGACCGCGCCGACCGAGGTTGTGAAAGCGTTTCTGGCCGCCATGAGCCGGCGTGATTTTGCGGGCATGGAAGCGCTGATGGCGCCCGGTTTCCGCATGACCGTCACCGGAGGCGAGGTCTATACGCACCCCAAAGATTTCGCCGCCGCCTCGGGCAAGCGGCAGAAGTCGGCGCGCAAGACCACCGATCATTACGACGAGATCGCAACGCCCGACGGCGGAATTGTCTATTCCATCGGCAGCATGGCGGGCGAGTGGAACACTGGGGCCGCGTATGCCGGCATCCGTTACATCGACCGTTTTGAGATCGAGAACGGCAAAATCCGCGACATGCAGGTGTTCAGCGACATGGCCGAGTTCAGGCCCAAACCGTAACGTTAGGCTTTCTTGCGGCGGGTTTTTTTGGGCTTGGTGGCTGCCGCGCACTGCTCGAACACCTGTTCGCACATGCGCATCATGCGGTCCCAGCCCGCCTTGGTGTTCAACTGGATGCCGTTGTAGTCGGGGTCGCTGCCCGAGCGGATGGCCAGGTACATGGTGGCGCCGTACAGCACCATGCGCACGGGCAGAAGTTCCGGGTCGTGGTAGCGCGGGTCGTTCTCGTACCGCGCCATGTACTTGTGGCCCATGCGGCGCTTGGATTTCGACAAGGCCTGACTGACCTCTGAATTGCCGCTGAGGTGATAGGCCAGGATTTTCAACACGATGGGCCGGGCGCGTAGCTGCGTTGCGCCGTGCACCATCATCTGCTTCAAGCCCAGAACGCGCGTGTCACGGTCGGGCGCATTGATTTTATCGGCGTACACTTCATCGCTGGACCACAGCCGGTGACGCTCGGCGCAGGCCTGCACCAGGCCCGCGAAGCCGCCGAAATAGCGGTAGATGAGGGGCTTGGCGATGCCCGCTTCCTCGGCGATGGCAGTGATGTTCGAGGCTTCGATGCCGCGCGTCAGCAGCAGGCGCTCGAAGGCCTCGATGATTCTGATGCGGGTGCGGTCGCTTTTACGCAGCTTGGGTTTGCCGCTGCGCGCATCAGCGCTCGTTAGGGGCGTCGCTTCGCTCACGGCGCGGAAACCACGGATAGAAGGTTGAGCATGTGCTTGAACGGCAATGGCTTAGGCGATCAGGCCCGCCCGCACAAGGCCTCTAGGGGCAGCCTGACCGCGCCCGCAAAAACGGATGCGGCTTGTCAGTCCCGGGTCGTCAAGGCAGAATTTCAGCGGGGATGTCACATCAGGGGATCAGCGATGAAATACAAGGCTTTCGGTGTCGGCGCGGTGTCCGCGATTGTGGCGTTGGGTGTCCTGACTGCACCCACCGATGCTTCGGCCCAGAGCATGCGCAAGGGCAAGGGCGGGTCCGAAGTTCAGGGCGGCAGCAAGGGCGGCACCAAGGAACTGGAAAAGTGCGATGCGCCCATGGGAACGCTGGCCGTGGTCGAGCCGCAGGACTACACCGCCCAGGCCCTGCAAAGCATCGGCCTGCCCAGCCCTACGGGGCTCATCCGCCTGATCGTGCAGCAGTCGGGTTGTTTCCAACTGGTCGAACGCGGCATGGCCATGCAGAACATCATGCAGGAGCGCAATCTCGCGGGCGGCGGGCAGCTACAAAGCAATTCCAACATGGGCGGCGGCCAGATGGCGACCGCCGATTACATTCTCACGCCCAATGTGGCGTTTTCGTCCAACGATGCGGGGGGCGCGGGGGCGGCCCTGGGCCTTCTGCCCGGCAAGGCGGGGGCTATCGGCGGCCTGTTGGGGGCGGGCATGAAAACCAAGGTGGCGCAGACTAGCATGGTGCTGGCCGATACGCGCACGACCCTGCAAGTCGCTGCAGCCGAAGGCTCGGCCAAGGCCACCGACTTCGCGCTGGGTGGCCTCGCGGGCGGCGGGGGCGTGGTGGGGGGCCTTGGCGGCTACACCAGCACCGCCGAAGGCAAGGTGATCGCTTCCAGCTACGTCGATAACTGGAACAACATCGTGCGCTCCATCCGGGGCAACCTGCCGCCGCCGAGCGTTGCAGGCGTTACGGGTGCGGCAGCGGCGGCGCCGCAGGCGGGTGCTGGCTTCCAGCCCGGCGATGTACTGGTGCCGAAAATCAAAGGCGTGAAAATGTACGCCAGCGCCGACAAAGCCTCGAAAGTCGTCTCGGGCGATTCCGCCGAGTTCGTCTACATGGGCGAAGAGTCAGGCTCGTTCGTGAAAGTGGCCTCGGCCGTCGGTGAAGGCTGGGTCGAGAAACTGATGATAAATCGCAAATAGCGGCACACTTCCATATCGGTGCGGGCATATCGGTGCGGGGCGGCCTTTTCCACGCTGTGGTCAGGGCGCAAACCCGCTGCCGGTAAGGTCCGCGAACATCGGATACAACCCAAACGTCCGCCTTGGGTTGGCTCAAGGCTGATTTTTCACCAGCCGGCGTTCGTGCGCCGGTATCGAGGGGGGTCGCGCATGCGCACACGCTTTGGGTCCAGCCGCTACATCAGCCGCCGCGGCGTGCTGCAATCTGCAACTGCCTTGGCCGCCGTGGCGGGCACGCGCACAGTGCGGGCGGCGACGCCCCAGGCCGACGTTCTGGTGATCGGCGCGGGCCTGGCGGGCTTGCGTGCGGCGCATGACCTGCAAGACGCGGGTGTCACGGTGCAGGTGATCGAAGGGCGCAAACGCGCGGGCGGCCGCGTGCTGTCGCTGACCGACATCCCCGGCAACCCCGAAGCGGGCGGCAACGGGATCGGCGCAGGCTACGGCCGGATGATCGACAGCGCCCAGCGTTTTAACGTGAAACTCGAGAACATCGCCGACCGCGCGCCGGTGATTTTTCAGCGTGAACTGGTGCTGGGCAATGAGATCATCAAGGAAGCGGACTGGGAAAAACACCCGCGCAATCCCTTCAAGGGCCCCATGAAGAAGATGATGCCCTGGGTGCCGCTACCCTTGCTGATGACGACCAAGAACCCCTTGGGCAAAAACTACGAAGACTGGTACGACCCCAAGAGCGCGCACCTGGACATTTCCATGGCCGACTGGTTCCGCAGCCAGGGCCTGGACGATGCGGCGATT
>JAEUKM010000251.1 GCA_016793085.1 Rhodospirillaceae bacterium | reverse complement strand
CTGTGGACAAGTGCCACGGATGTGAAGAACGGACGCGCGTTCAGGTGGTTAAGTTTGCGCCCTAAGAATAAGAACCAAGCACCGAATTATGGAAAAGCGGTACCTGCAGGGACTGGCCCTGATGCCCATCACTCTCCTCGCCCTCAGCGGCTGTGGTGGCATCGGCAAGATGAACAAGTACGTCGAGAACATCAAGTACACGGTGGATCCGAATCCGCTGATCGTACAGGGTGATTCCGTCGCCGTCAACATCAACGGCAACTTCCCCGGGAAGTACTTCTACAAGAAGGCCCAAGTGGAGCTTACGCCCACCTTGGTGTATACCGGTGGCGAAACACCTTACAAGACCGCCTACTTCCAAGGCGAAGGGGCCGTGGGCAACAACACGGTGATCCCCTACGAGACCGGGAAGGCCTTCAACTACACGCACAAGGTGGCCTACACGCCGTCCATGGCGCAGAGCGAGCTCATGGTGAAGATCCTGGGCAAGCAAGGCAAGGAGGGCAAGAAGCAGCTCGAGTTCACCCCGGTCAAGCTGGCCGATGGTGTCATCACCACGCCCTACTTGGTGGTGAGCGATGATAAGGTGTTGCTCGCGAAGGACGCCTTCGTACGCATCACCGACCACAGCCAGGATGCCACCCTGAACTACTTGGTGAACGCCAGCAATGTGCGCCCCACCGAGTTGAAGGATGCGGACATCAAGGCCATGGCCGACTTCATCAAGACCATGAAGGCCAACCCGAACATCGTGGCCAAGAACGTGAGCGTGGACGCCTGGGCCAGCCCCGAAGGTGAGCTCAGCAAGAACGAGAACCTGGCCGATGACCGCGCCAAGAGCGCCAAGGCATGGGCCAAGGGCGAACTGGTGCGTGCCAAGAACGATAGCGCCAAGGCCGATGCCTTCTACACCCTGAACGCCCGTGGCGAGGACTGGGAAGGTTTCAAGCGCGCCATGCAAGCCAGCAGCACCGTGCCCGACAAGGAACTCGTGCTGCGCGTGCTGGAGATGTACCCCGACCTCACCAAGCGCGAAGAAGAGATCAAGAACATGGCGGCCACCTACAAGGAGATCGCCGACGAGATCCTGCCCCAGCTGCGCCGGAGCGAAGTGAAGATGAACTACCAGCGCATCGGTAAGACGGATGCCCAGCTCACGGAAATGAGCCGCACCGCCCCCGATAGCCTCAATGTGGAAGAGCTGCTGTTCGCTGCCACCCTCACCAACGACCTCAACGAGCAACTCCGCATCTACAAGGAGACCGAGCGCGTACACCCCACCGACCACCGTGCTTCCAACAACGTGGGATATGTGTACATGCTGCAGAACAAGTTGGACGAAGCCGCCGCGCAGTTCACCAAGGCCAACAGCATCAAGGAGAACCCTGTAAGCACCAACAACCTCGGTGTGGTCGCCCGCCTGAAGGGTGACCGCAAGAAGGCCAGCGAGCTCTACGCCAAGGCAGGTGCCGCCGGTCCTGAGGTGAAGTACAACCAAGGCATCATCGACATCCAGAACGGCAACTACAGCAGCGCCAGCAGCAACTTCGGCAGCACCAAGAGCGTGAACGCCGCCCTGGCCAAGTTGCTCGGTGGTGACGCCGCCGGCGCGCAGAGCATCCT
>JAEUKM010000225.1 GCA_016793085.1 Rhodospirillaceae bacterium | reverse complement strand
GATTTCGTCGGCGCTCCTTACACTCATTGTCATTCCCATTATCTTTCTCTTCGCGAAACAGTCCCTAACGACAAGCCACGTGAGCCGAGGTTCAGAAATCCAGCATTTGCAGGCGCTATGAGGTGGTGCCCTATGCAAGCGCTCGGACTGGTCTCCCACTGAGGCGTACGCGAAAGTTGCGGGCGCAGCGCCGATCCCACACCTTGGCATGATTGCGCCCGGTATGGCTCGCGCTTACGCAACGACGCTCTCGGAAATTGCGGTCATGTTTGCTGCATTGGACGTATCCGGCACCAGCTCCGTTTGACTCGATTTAACGGTGGGGAAGCATGGCGAGATTGGCCTATGAACATAGACAAACACCGGTCGAGGGCAGCGTTCGTGCCCACGACGCGGCTTGTGATACACGTCCCCTTGCGTTCGCCCTTATTCTCGGCTTAGGGTAATCTATGAGAAGGATAGTGGCGCTCCTCGTTATGCTCTTCGTCGCCGGCTTTGCGGTCGAGGCGGAGGCGCGTGCGCTCGGTGTCGTCCAGTCGGAGACGTGCGTCGCAGGGCCTGAACTGGATACGCAACAGATCAGTGCGTCGCAGTGGTCTGCCGTCCACAATGCGTCTCAAACCGACTTGCATTGCTGCGTAAACAACTTTTGTTTTAATGCCGGCCACTGTCATCACTGCGCCGGCGCGGCTGCCGTGATTCTTCCGCATGCGGGCTCACATTCCGTCTCGCTGGAACACAGCGACTTTGGCCTATCGGCACAATGCATGCCGCTGCTGTCGTTGTTCTACCCCCTTATCGACCCTCCCAGAGCCTGATCGTCGAACTCACCTGATGCCTTAACGGGCTACGGGTTGAAGGGCGCGCGCATGCGCGCGCCGGCAGGATTTGACGAGGGCCTTCATGTCGTTTTTTCGAGCGCTGAGAACATCGCTGGTTGTGTGCTGGACCGCTTTTGGTGCCCACACCGCACTTGCGCAAACGCCGGACAATCCGGTCCGCGACACCACCATCGGGCGGATCACACTGCGCAACGCCGTCGCGCGCGTGCTAGATGCCAATCCCAAACTCAACGGACAGCGTTTCGCGCTGGCGTCCGCCGATGCGCGCATCGGCCAAGCCGCGCTCCGTCCGGCCTACGAACTCGGCATCGAAGCGGAAGATATTCTCGGCACCGACCGCCTATCGACGTTCAACGACTCCGTCATCACCCTGCAGCTCAGCACCGTGCTCGAGTTCGGCGGCAAGCGCGCAAGCCGCGTCGCCGCGGCGGAGCGTGAGCGCGATCTGATGCTGTCGGAACTCGATGCCGAGAAGCTCGATACGATGGCGGAGGTGGCACGCCGCTTTATCCGCCTCGCCGCCGCGCAGCAACAGGTGGCGATGGCGGCGCAGTCGCTGGACCTTGCCGGGAATACATCCAAGGTCGTGCGGCAGAGGGTGTCGGCGGGTCGTGGACCGGCGGCCGAAGACCGCAATGCGGATATCGCGCTGGCGCGGGCCGAGATCGAGACATTGCGCGCCAACACCGCCGTGGCCCAGGCCTGGGAGAGTCTGGCGGCGATGTGGAGCGGGGGCGGGTCGGTACCGGCTGAGGCCGTCGCCGATCTCTTTACTTTGCCGCAGCTCCAAAGCCTCGCGGTGCTCGAGGACTTGCTGCGGCAAAATCCCAGCCTGGCGCGATTCGCCACCGAGCGGCGCGTCCACGAAGCCAAGCTGCGATTGGCGGAAGCGGCAGCGTCAACTGATCTAACGCTAGGCGCCGGCGTGCGGCGCTTGGTGGGAGACCGCAGCAACGCGTTCGTCGTTTCACTCTCCATGCCGCTCGGCGCCGGTGGCCGCGCCGCACCTTATACCGCCGAGGCGCGCAGCAACCTGCAGCAGGTTGACGCCCGCGAGCAGTCTGCGCGTGCCGAGTTGGCCGCCACGTTGCGCAGTTTTCACCATGACGCCGCGCTCAGGGCGGCCGAGATCGGCCTGCTCAAGGACAAAGCGATTCCCCAGGCCGAAAGCGCCAATACCCTGACGCGCAGCGGCTTCGCGGCGGGCCGCTTCTCGCTGCTGGAACTGCTCAGCTCGCAGCAGCAGCTGGTCGAGGTGCAGCGCGCGGCCATCGAAGCGGCCGTGGCCTATCACAATGCTCTCATCGAAATCGAGCGGTTGACGGCCGCGCCCGCCACCGAACAGTAGGAGACTTGAACATGAGTCGGACCATTATTGCGCTGGCGGTCGTCGGTTTCTTCGCCATCGGCGGCTGGCTATTCCTGGGCGGTGAAAGCCGCGATGCCGGTCCCGCGAAGGAGGAGCATCATGAAGAGGAACACGAAGGCCGCCATGTGGAACTGTCGGCCGAGCAAATCAAGACCGCCGGGATCGGCGCACATGCCGCGGGCCCGGTCTCGATTCGCGAGGTGTTGCCGCTGTACGGCGTAATCGCGCCTAACGCGGAGCGGACCGGCGAAGTCGGGGCGCGGTTTCCCGGCACCATCCGCGCGGTGGGCAAGCGCGTAGGCGACGCGGTCAGGCAGGGCGAAACGCTGGCGACCGTGGAAAGCAACGAGAGCTTGCAGACGTACGCCGTCACCGCCCCGGTCTCTGGCGTGGTGATCGCGCGCAATGCCAATGCGGGCGAACAGACGGCCGAGAAGGTGTTGTTCACCGTTTCCGACCTCTCCACGGTCTGGGTCGAGCTGCCCTTGTTCCCGCGCGATGCGGCCAAGGTCACGCCCGGTCAACGCGCCCGCGTGCTGAGCTCCGACGCCGGCCTGGAAGCAGAGGGCGAAGTCGTTCACGTCGCGCCCGTGGGCAATATCTCCAGCCAAACCCGCACGGCGCGCATCGCGCTCGACAATCCCCAACTCAAATGGGCGCCTGGGATTTACGTGTCGGCGGAAATCGCCTTGGCTGAAGTTCCGGTGGCCGTCGCGGTGCTAAGTGAAGCCGTCCAGACGCTTGAAGGCGAAACGGTCGTCTTCGTGCGCACCGACGACGGCTTTGCTCCACGGCCCGTCCGGCTCGGCCGCAGCGATACACAGCATGTCGAAGTCATATCGGGCCTAGCGGCAGGAGAAGCGTACGCCAGCGGCAATAGTTTCATCCTCAAGGCCGAACTCGGCAAGGGAGAAGCGGAGCACGAGCATTGAGCGTCCTCATGCAAGCACCGCCGCAACTTGTAAGGATCAAGCGATGACCGACGCATTAATACGTTTTTCGATCGCCCGCGCCTGGATCGTGATGTTCATAGTTGCCGCGGTAGGCGCCCTGGGCTTGTGGAGCTATCAGCGTCTGCCCATCGACGCCGTTCCCGACATCACCAATGTTCAAGTGCAGATCAACACGCAGGCGTTGGGATATTCGCCGCTGGAAGTCGAGCAGCGCATTACCTACCTGGTGGAAACCGCCATCGCGGGGCTGCCGCATCTTGAATCTACCCGGTCGCTGTCGCGCTACGGGTTATCGCAGGTCACGGTGTCCTTCGAGGACGGCACGGACATCTATTTTGCCCGCAACTTGATCAATGAGCGCCTGCAGCAGGTCAAAGGCCAATTGCCCGAAGGCATCGAACCGGAGATGGGACCGATCGCCACGGGACTCGGCGAAATCTTCCTCTATACCGTTCATGCGGAGGCCGGCGCGCGTCAACCTGACGGTACAGCCTATGACGCGACCGCGTTGCGCACGCTGCAGGATTGGATCATCCGGCCGCAACTGCGCCAGGTCCCCGGCGTCACCGAGGTCAACACCATCGGCGGCTACGAGAAGCAGTATCACGTCACCCCCGACCCCGCCCGGCTGATCGCTTTTGGCCTGGGCTTCGACGAGATCCTCGAGGCCTTGGAGAAAAACAACGCCAACGTCGGGGCGGGCTACATCGAAAAGAACGGCGAGCAGTACCTCATCCGTTCGCCCGGCCAGGTTCCCGATATCTCCGCATTGGAGAGCATCATCGTAGCCCACAGAGAGGGCACGCCCATTGCCATCCGGGACGTGGCCGAAGTGGCCTTCGGCAAGCAGTTGCGGACCGGCGCGGCGACGCGCGACGGCGCGGAAGCCGTGCTCGGCACGGCCGTCATGCTGATCGGCGAAAACAGCCGCACGGTGTCGAGCGCGGTGGCGGCCAAGCTGGCGGAGATCAACAAATCGCTGCCGGCGGGCATCACGGCCGAAGCGGTTTACGACCGCACTACGCTGGTGGAAAAAACCATCGGCACGGTGCAGAAGAACCTGATCGAGGGCGCCATCCTGGTGGTCGCCGTGTTGTTGCTCATGCTGGGCAACGTGCGGGCGGCGATCCTTACCGCCATGGTGATTCCGTTATCGATGCTGATCCTCATGACCAGCATGGTCGAGACCAAAGTGAGCGCCAACCTCATGAGTCTGGGGGCGCTGGACTTCGGTTTGATCGTCGACGGTGCGGTCATCATCGTCGAGAATTGCATTCTCCGTCTCGCCCACCAGCAGCATCAGGTGGGGCGCCTGCTGTCGTTGCGCGAACGCCTCGACACGGTGTTTGCCGCCACGCGGGAGGTGTTTACGCCGAGCCTCGTCAGCGTCCTGGTGGTGATCCTGGTCAACCTGCCGATCCTGGCGCTGACGGGCGTGGAGGGGAAGATGTTCCAGCCCATGGCGTTGGCCGTCATCATGGCGCTGCTGGCCGCGCTGGTGTTGTCTCTTACGTTCGTTCCCGCCGCCGTGGCCTTGTTCCTCACGGGCAAAATCGAGGAAAAAGACAACGTCATCGTCCACCATGCCAAGCGCCTCTATGGCCCGATTCTCGATACGGCGCTGCGGTTGCGCGTTGCCTTCCTCGCCGGCGCCGTCGTGTTGGTTGCGGTCTCGGGCCTGATCGCGTCGCGGATGGGCTCGGAATTCGTTCCCAGCCTCGATGAAGGCGACGTGGCGATTCAGGCCTTGCGCATTCCCGGTACCAGCCTGACGCAGTCTCTTGAGATGCAGTTCCAGATCGAACGCGTGCTCAAGGAGATGCCCGAGGTCAAAACCTTCTTCTCGCGCGTCGGCACCGCCGAGGTGGCGACCGACCCCATGCCGCCCAGCATCTCGGACGGCTACGTCATGCTCAAGGACCGCGACGCGTGGCCCGATCCGGGCAAATCGAAAGCCGAGTTGCTGGAGGAGATGGAAGAACTCCTGGAAGCAATTCCCGGCAACGCTTACGAGATCAGCCAGCCGATCCAACTGCGCTTCAACGAGTTGATTTCGGGCGTGCGCTCCGACCTCGGCGTCAAGATCTTCGGCGACGACCTGGGCGAACTGCTGGCGGCCGGAAACCGGATCGCGAAAATCCTTGGCGGGATTCCGGGCGCCGAAGGTGTCAAGGTTGAGCAAGTGGAGGGCTTGCCGGTGCTGTCGATAGAGCCCCATCGCGCCGCGCTTTCTCGTTATGGTCTGAATGTATCTGATCTCCAATCGGTTCTCGCGGCGGCCACCGGCGGCCAGGAGGCGGGGCAGATCTTCGACGGCGACCAGCGTTTCAGCGTCGTCGTGCGCTTGCCCGAGCGGTTGCGCGGAGATGTCAAGTTGCTGGAACGCCTGCCGATCGAACTGCCCGCCGGCGGCTACGTGCCGCTGGGCGAGGTGGCGTCGTTCAACCTCGCGCTTGGCCCTAACCAGATCAGCCGTGAGAACGGGAAACGTCGCTTGGTCGTCTCTGCCAACGTCCGCGGGCGTGACTTGGGCAGCTTTGTCGCTGACGTGAAGGCCACGGTGGAAGAGGGCGCGAAGCTACCGGCGGGTTATTGGATTACTTACGGAGGACCCTTTGAGCAGCTCCAATCTGCCACCCAACGCCTAAGCCTGCTTATTCCCATCACCTTAGCGATGATCTTCGCCTTGCTGATGATGACCTTCGGCTCGGCACGCGATGCCGCGTTGATCTTCAGCGGTGTCCCGTTGGCACTCACCGGCGGCGTTCTCGCACTATGGCTTCGCGGTATTCCGCTGTCGATTACAGCAGGCGTCGGCTTCATCACTCTGTCGGGCGTCGCGGTGTTGACTGGCGTGGT
>JAEUKM010000197.1 GCA_016793085.1 Rhodospirillaceae bacterium | reverse complement strand
GATCCCCGATATTCATGCGGCTTATGCGGCGGGCCTGAAGGCCGAGCAACTGACGGCGGCGTACCTCGCGCGCATCGCGGCCTACGACAAGCAGGGTCCGGCCATCAACGCCGTGCTGACGCTGAACCCCCGCGCCATGGATGAAGCCCGCGCCCGCGATGCCGCGCGCAAAGCAGGCCAGGCGCGCGGGCTTCTGTTCGGCATTCCGGTGCTGCTGAAAGACAACATCGATATAAAAGACATGCCCACTGCGGCGGGTTCGCAGTTGCTAGCGGGTGCTGTGCCGTCCGAGGACGCCGTGATCGTGCGGCGTTTACGCGAGGCAGGCGCGATCATCCTGGGCAAGGCCAACATGGGCGAGTTCGCGGGCGGCGGCAGTGTGAACGGCGACGCGCCGCCCGATGTGCGCAAAGCGGGTGCGGTGCCCATGGGCTACAGCACCTTGGGCGGCCAGACGCTGAACCCACATGATCTGAGCTTAAGCCCGCTTGGCTCCAGCAGCGGCAGCGCTGCGGCCGTGGCGGCGGTGTTCGCGCCCTTGGCCATCGGCACCGACACCAGCGGGTCGATCCGCGCGCCCGCAGCGGCGAATGGTGTCGTCGGCTATCGGCCCACTCACGGATTAGTGGACGGCACCGGGCTGATTCCGCTGGCCCCCTCGCTCGATGCTGCCGGGCCCATTACACGTCATGTGGCCGATGCGGCGTTGGCACTCTCTGTGCTCTCCAACCGCGCGACACCTGCACTGGTGAGGCCCAGCACCTTGCGCGGCGCGCGCATCGGAATCTTGCGCGACTTTATAGGCCAGGATGCAGGGGCCGATGAGGGTGTGATGCGCGCTGTAACCGTGCTGAAAAATCTTGGCGCGGTGCTGATCGATCCCGTCACCACCGACGTGCACGCGGCCTTGCCGGGCTTCGTGAACGCCATCATCGCCGCCGAGTTCAAAGCGTCCATGGACAATTATTTGTACGCCCTCGGCCCCAGCTATCCGCACAGTTTCGCCGAGTTGGTGGCCAAAGCGAACGACCCGCAGTCGGGCTACGCCAGCCCAGCTAAGGCGTTCGGCTTGAAGTACATTGAGGAAACGGCGGGCAACCCCATCAGCGAGCGGTTCACGGGTGCGCGTTACGACGAACTGGTGAGGCTCAAGCGCGCCATCGCGGCATTGTTCGAGGCGAATAAGCTGGATGCGGTGCTGTACCCCACGCTGCCCCGCGGCATTCAGCCGCTGAAGATGCCCGATATGCCCAACCCGCCCGCGAAACTGGACGGCCGCTCGGCGCTCTATCTCGCCACCTTGTGGGGCGCCCCCGATATCGCTTTTCCCGGTGCCGTTACCGACAATAATGCGCCCGTCAGCGTTTCACTGATGGCCCGGCCCGGCGCCGATACGGCTTTGCTTGGGTATGCGCAGCAATTGGAGCAGGCCATGGGCGCGCTGGCGCTACCCGAGCCCACGCCGAAACTCGCCAGCGACGTCATCAGTTACTGAAGATGCGCTGATGACATTTGACGCCATCGGCTTTGTCAACGGGCGAGAAGCGATACTCCCGCAATTCACGCACCTCCCACAACTCACCTGCATTCGGCCTGCATTTGCAGGCGGCGGCGCGCGGCCGTCCGCATCGCTTAAGGACGTTTTCCACAAATGCAAAACCGCCCGGCGTTGAAACCGGGCGGCTCAAGAAACAGATTCGGCGTGCTTGCGTTACGCCGCTTCTTCGCTGCGCGGCTTGTTCGAGCCCACGTAGGCCTGGGCGCAATGGTCGAGGCAATAGGGCTTGCCCGGATACACCTGCTTGCCGCAGAAGCGGAAATCTTCGTGCTTCGGGTCGCCGATGGGCCAGCGGCAGGTGTTGTGGTTGAGATCGGTGAGCGTGAAAATCTTCACCGGTTCCTTTTTCGGCGCGGCGGTGGCCGCGGCGGCTTCGGGGCGCTTGATGGGCGACGGGCGGCCCTTCAGGCCCAAACGGTGGGCCTTGCCCACCACGGCGTTCTTCGACACCCCCAAACGCTTGCCGATTTCGCCGGTCGTCAGTCCTTCGGACCAAAGCTTTTTCAGCTTGCCGATTTTCTCGTCGTTCCACATCTGCAGATGATCCTTTGGTATCGGTTCCTGCGGCCTGTTGACCGGCCGCTTGTTCTTTATGGTCTTGAATATTGGCCGCGAACTTGAGCCCGTAAAACCGGGCCTAGGTTGAAGAGCCGCGGAATTTAGCCCCGCGCGTTGTGCAAGTCCATGGGCGAAGTCGGCCGATTTTGCGGGGCCCATCACATCGTTAACGGCGCTGCCCCCAAATGGGTTGCACCTCCAGGCGCCGCAAGCCCGCTCATACTCAGGCCCGCTATTCTTTCAGGATGGGTTCCTCAAGCGCGAACAAGCCCTTGGGGTCCTCGATTTCGAGCACCCACAAGTCGGGGTCGTACTTGGCCTGGCGCTGCAGGTAGGCATCGGCCTCCTGCTCGGGGGCCGGGCCCTTGGGGAATGCCGCCATCCAGGCGGGCTTGCCGTCGGGCGTCGCCACGGGGCTGAACACCTCGCAGCCGGTGGCGAAGCGGTTGAACTTCAGCAGCACCGTGCCCGATTCAGGCTCGCCCTTGCGGGCGACCGTGGCCATGAGACCCAAGCCTGCGGCACGGCGCAGCCAAGCCTGCACCCGCATCTCGGACTTTAAGCGCATGCGCCCTCGTGCACGCCTGATGCCCCCAACCGGGACAAGCCATTGGGAACGCTTTGTGAGGGCCTGCTTTTCATGTAGACTGCGCCCGCGCCCATTGGCCATGCCACTGAGGCGCCTGAAGAATTCGGGGAGCTAAAGCCATGATGGGCATTGTCGGGATTGCGGTTGTGTTCGTCATGGTGTTCGGCGGCTATCTGCTGCACGGCGGGCACCTGGGCGTGATCATAGCAGCCCTGCCCACCGAAATGATGGTGATCTTCGGCGGCGCCACCGGCGCCATGATCGTCGGCAACAGCGTCGAGGTTCTGAAGGGCGTCGTTCCCAATATCAAGAAGGTCTTTTCGGGCGGCAAGTGGGGCGAGCAGGACTTCAAGGACGTTTTGTGCCTTTTGTTCACCATCACCAAGATGATCAAGTCCAAAGGCATCCTGGTCATCGAAAGCCACATCGAAAAGCCCGAGGAAAGCACGATTTTCCAGAAATACCCGCGCATCCTGGGCGATCACTTCGCGGTGGATTTCATCTGCGACACTTTGCGCATGCTGTCCATGAACTTGGACGACCCGCACCAGGTGTTCGACGCCATGGAAGCCCAGCTTGAAAAGCATCACCACGAGGCCCTGGGGCCGCAACACGCCTTGCAGACCATGGCGGACGGCTTGCCCGCCATCGGCATCGTCGCCGCCGTCTTGGGCGTCATTCACACCATGGGCTCGGTGACCGAGCCGCCGGAAGTGCTGGGCGGCATGATCGGGTCGGCGCTGGTGGGTACCTTCCTGGGCGTGTTCCTCGCTTACCTGCTGGTGGGGCCCTTCGCGACCCGGATTAAGCAAATCTGCGATGAAGAACATCAGTTCTACCTGATCATCCGCGACGTGTTGGTCGCGCACCTGAACGGCAACGCCCCCCAGGTGTCGGTGGAAATCGGGCGCGGCAACGTGCCCTCGAAGGTGCAACCCACCTTCTTCGAGCTGGAAGAAGCCATCAACTCCACCACCGAGTAAACGTCCCTTTCCGGTCTGCACGCATTGCGCGTGGCTCTAGGTGTGTTGCTTTGTTCGCCTGGCGTACGCTCTGTGTGGGCTGAGGCAACCTTATTCCCTCTGAAATCATTGATTTAGCAGCAGTTCCCCCTCTGCCTGCTGTGGACGCTACGGTCTTGATCAGATCGTTTCGACTAGATACAGTTATGTTACGACCGTGCTGCCCAACCCTA
>JAEUKM010000161.1 GCA_016793085.1 Rhodospirillaceae bacterium | reverse complement strand
TTGCCTCGTACCGTTTGATCGCGAAAATCCCGACGCTTGCCGCGTGGGCCTACAAGTACTCCATCGGCCAGCCCTTCATGTATCCGCGCAACGATTTGGGCTATGCCGAAAACTTCCTGTACATGATGTACGCAACGCCGTGCGAAGACTATCAGGTGAGCCCGGTGCTGGCGAAAGCCATGGATCGCATTCTCATCCTGCACGCCGACCACGAACAGAACGCCTCGACCTCCACCGTCCGCCTGGCCGGTTCGTCGGGCGCCAATCCGTTCGCGTGCATTGCCGCGGGTGTGGCTTCGCTGTGGGGCCCTGCCCACGGCGGCGCCAACGAAGCCGTGCTGAACATGCTGAAGGAAATCGGCACGAAGGATAACGTCAACAACTGCGTGAAACGCGCCAAGGACAAGAACGATAACTTCCGCCTCATGGGTTTCGGCCACCGCGTCTACAAAAACTACGACCCGCGCGCCCGCATCATGAGCCGCACCTGCCACGAAGTGCTGGGCGAACTGGGCATCAAGGACAACCCGCTGCTCGACATCGCCATGGAACTGGAGCGCATCGCGCTGGAAGACGAATACTTCATCCAGAAGAAGCTCTACCCCAACGTCGACTTCTACTCGGGCATCATCTTCCAGGCCATGGGCATCCCGGTGACCATGTTCACCCCGTTGTTTGCCCTGGCCCGCACCACGGGCTGGATTGCCCAGTGGAACGAGATGATCGAAGACCCGCAGAACAAGATCGGCCGCCCGCGCCAGCTTTATACCGGCACGACGACGCGCAAGTTCGTTCCGCTGAAAAAGCGCGGCAAGTAAAACGGTTTATACCGCGACGAAAAAAAGCCACCGGAAACGGTGGCTTTTTTATTGGGGCTTATTCTTCCGCGCCGCCTAGAGCGTCGTGCGTTCATTTGGAATCGGCACGACGCTCTAAATTATTGTTTGAGCATCGCGGTTTCCGAAAACCGGTGTCCACTTTTCGGCGCGATGCTCTAGTCTTCAGCACCCAGTGTCTTGATGCTGTGCTCGGACATATGATCGCGCGATACGGCGTTCAGCGACATTTTGATCAGGCCCATGCACCCGGCGAAGGCAAGGAACGTCAGCAGCATGCGCCACTGCTGATCGGATATCTCGACCCACAGGTAAACATTGGCGGCGACCGCAAGCCCAAACAGCACCGCGTAGATTGTCGCCCGTGTCGACGAAATCGTCATGTGCCCCTCCTCTTGTCCCAAGCCGGGTAACCCGGAGATGGCAAAAGCATACGCCTTTGCCCCCGGCTGTGAAGGCACCCCGAGGGATAAAGTCAGGATAAAGGATTGGCCGCGTTAACGATTCCAGCTCCCGCAACCAACGGCTAAGCCTGTGCGTTTATTGAGCTAATCCGTTATAATCCGTGGCCTTATGAACATTCTGCCCATTGCCGCATCGTCCATGACCGCCGCCTCCACGGCGGTGGCGATCCGCGCCAACAACATCGTCAACGTGGACACACCCGGGTTCCAGGCCTCGGCCCCGGTGTTCCAGAGCCAGTTCAACGCCGGAGTCGCGGTGTTCGCGCAAAGCACCGACCAGCCGGTGAATCTGACCTTGAACGTCCTCGGCCTGAAGTCGGCGCTGCAACAGTACGAAGCCTCGGCGGCTTTAGTGCAGGCGGGCATAGAGCAGAACAAGGCGCTGCTCAGCGCGGTGGCTTAACCAGAAATCCCAACACCGTTCGTGCGGCCTGACGGCTGGGTGAAACGCTGCCCTCGGGTTTCAGTTTTTTCAGAGCTTCGGCGAAATCGGCTTTCTGTTGGGTGCGCGCGGCATCGTCGTTCAGCAGGCGCAGCATGTCGGCGGCCAGCAGGTCAGCGCGGCAATCGGATTGCAGGCGTTCAGGTATCGCCACGCGGTTCAGCAGCACGTTCACCAGGTTCACGAATTTGGTTTTGATGAGAAGCCTGAGCGCCAAGGCCGACAGCGGATTGACGCGGTAGGCGATGATGTGCGGCACTTTCGCTAACGCCAGTTCCAGAGAGACGGTGCCCGAAGCCGCCAAGGCTGCACGGCTGGCCGCGAAGGCATCGAAGGGCCCCGATGTGACGACGATGGGCTTGCCCGGCCACGCGGCCACACCCGCCCGCACCCGGGCCTCCACGTTCGGCACCGTCGGCACCACCACGCGCAGCTTGGGAATTTGCGCGGCAAGTTTGGCGACCGTTTCGCCGAACACACCGAGCAGCCGCGAGACTTCGCCGTTCCTGCTGCCCGGCAGCACAGCCAGCACGGTTTCATCCTCGGCGATGTTGTGGGCCGCCCGGAAACGCGCGGCATCGCCCGCATCGGCCCCGGATTCCAGCACCGGGTGCCCCACCCACGTGGCATCCAGGCCGTATTTCGTGAAGTACGGCGGCTCGAAAGGCAGCAGCGTCATCAGGTGATGGATCCAGCGCGCGAGCTGCCTGGCGCGGCCCGGCCGCCACGCCCACACCTGCGGCGCAACGTAACGCACACGGGTGATGGGGCTTTTTTTCTGCGCCAGACGTTCGTGGATGCGCCCGGTGAAACCCCAGGAATCTATGGTAACAAGAACCGCCGGTTTTCTGCGCTCGATATCGGCCACGGTTTGGGTAACGCGGGCTAGCACCATGCGGGCTTTTGGAAGGACTTCGAAAATCCCCAGCAGCGCCAGGTCCGCTGTGTCGAACAGCGAGCGCAGGCCCGCCTTCGCCATGGCCGGGCCGCCCAGGCCAGCGATGCGCACGCGGCCCTGGGCTTCCTCCTGCAAGGCCTTGAGGAACAGCGCGCCGATCTGATCGCCCGAAGGTTCGGTGGCGACAACATAAATCAGCGGCGGCACGTCCACCGGCGGCAGCCCAAGCCCTTCACCCGTGACACCCACCACGAACAGCCCTGCATCGTCAGCCGCAGCAATCACGGCTTCGCGGCCGATAATGAAAGTGTGCCCCGCCTCCACTGCGATGCCGGGCAAGCCCCGCGCTGCGGCGTTGCGCACCGTATCGACGCCAATGGCGGGCAAATCGGCCCGCCGCTCCTGCTGCGGCTTTTTCATCTTAACCAACACGCCGGATGAAACACGCGCCATCAGCGCATCGGTGCCCGTTGCGTCTTCCTCGGCGATGATGCTTCCGTTATGCGCCACAACCGCCTGGCCTGCATCGCGCAGGCCCAGGGCCCGCGCGGCCGCGGCCCCGGCCTTAATGTCGGCCCAGGAACCAGCATCGGGCGCATGGCGACCGAGTACGCCTTCGGGTGCGAGTAGCCCTGAAAGAATTTCATCGGCCCCGACAACCTTGAAGCCTTCGCTTTCGATTTCCGCGATCACCGCCGAGAGCAGGCCGTCGTCGCCCAAGGCTTTGCCCGCGATACGCGCGAAAAACGCGGCTGTTTTCATATCGGGCTTCAAGTCGGCCAGTGTGGGGCGCTTCACCGCCCCGGCCATGACAATGTGAGTCACGCCAGCCGCGCGCAGCAATTCAAACCCGCGCCCCGCCTCGCCGAAGCGCAGCCAGGCATCGGGCTCCTGGCCGAGTTCTGCCACCGCCGCGAAGCCCGTCAGCCCCACCACGTAATACGGCGCACTGAGCCCGCGCTGGGCCGCGATCAGCAGGCCCGGCAGTGCGCCGCCGCCGGCGATAATGGCAAGTTTGCGAGAGGATGGCGCCGCCATGAGCGTATGCGCCTAATGCTTAGTGGCCGTTGCCGTTACCGTTCCCGTTGGTCGCCGTGGCGGGCGTGCACAAGGGGCGCGAGGATTCAGCGCGGATGAAGTTCACAATGTCCATCACACCGCTGTGGCTGGCATAAAGGTCGGCCACTTCATTCAGGCGGTCGGCCATGGTGCCTTCCTGGCTGAACAGCAAGCCAAAGGCCGCGCGCAGTTTCTGGATATCGCCGCGCGAGAAGCCCCGGCGCTTCAGGCCGATGAGGTTGAGGCCGGTCAGGTGCGCGCGGTTCCCTTGCGCCGAGCCGTAGGGGATAATGTCGCGGTCGACGCCCGTCTTGCCGCCGATCATGGCGTGCTTGCCGATGCGCACGAACTGCTGCACGCCGCACTGGCCGCCGACGATGGCGAACTCGCCCACGTGCACGTGCCCGCCCAGCGCGACACCGTTCGTCAGGATCACGTTGTCCTCGATGACGCAGTCGTGCGCCACGTGGCTGCCGACCATGAACAGGCAATTGTCGCCCACCTTGGTCAGCATGCTGCCCTGGGCGGTGCCCCGGTGCATGGTGACGTGCTCGCGGATAATGTTGTTCTTGCCGATCTCCAGACGTGTCGGCTCGTCCTTGTAGCGCAGATGCTGCGGCGGCAGGCCCAAGCTGACGAACGGATGGATGACGGTGCCATCGCCAATCGTCGTGTTGCTGTCGATGACCACGTGCGAGGCGAGTTTCGCGCCCGTGCCGATTTTCGCATGGGCGCCGATTACGCAGTACGGACCGATCTCGGCATCGGCGGCGATTTCGGCACTGGCGTGAACAACCGCCGTCGCGTGGAAATTCGTCATACGGTCAGGCGTCCATAATCATGGCGGTGTAGGATGCTTCGGCCACCACAACGCCGTCCACCTTGGCCTCGCCCGAGAACTTCCAGACGTTGGCGCGCTGGCGTTCCTTCTTGCAGTAGAGCTTCAACTGATCGCCGGGCTCGACCGGCTTGCGGAAGCGCGCGTTCTCGATGGACATGAAGTAGACCAGACGCCCCTCGGCGATCTGACCCAACTGTGAGACGACGATTACCGCCGCCGTCTGGGCCATGGCCTCGATGATCAGCACGCCGGGCATGACCGGGCGGTTCGGGAAATGGCCCTGGAAGAAGGGCTCGTTGATGGTGACGTTCTTCAAGCCCACCGCACTTTCGCCGGGGATGACTTCCAGCAGCCGGTCCACCATCAGGAACGGGTAGCGGTGCGGAATCATTTGCACGATGCGGTGAATATCGATGGTGTTGGCGGTCGCTTGCCCGTCCATAGCCGAAAGCCCCTGGTTCAACCCGGCGGAAACGCGGTGGAAAAGTTAAAATTCGTAAGACAACACGGGTATTTAGGGCCTCTTTCGGGGCCGGGTCAACAAGCACCGTAAGGCCCCCTCAGCCCTCGGTTTTTTTGGGCGTTTTACCGCCTGCCAACTTCTCCAGGGCGGCCACTTCGCGGAAGAACTGGCGCACCGGTTTGGCAGGGTAGCCCATCACCTTCTCGCCGGGGGCCACGTCGCGCATCAGGCCCGACTGGCTGGCGATTTGCGCGCCCGCTCCGATGGTCACGTGGTCGGCAATTCCCACCTGCCCGCCGATGATGACGCCGTCGCCGATGGTGCAACTGCCCGCAACGCCCGATTGGGCGACGAGAATGCACGCCTGGCCGATGACGACGTTGTGCCCGATCTGGACCAGGTTATCGAGCTTGGTGGCGCGCCCGATGATGGTGTCGGCCAAGGAGCCGCGGTCGATGGTGCAGTTAGCGCCGATTTCGACGTCGTCATGAATCATCACGCGGCCCAGCTGCGGTACCTTGCGCGGGCCCGCAGGCGTTGCGACATAGCCGAAGCCGTCCTGCCCGATCTGGACACCCGGATGCACGATAACGCGCGCGCCGATGATACTGAAGGTGATGGTGACGTTGGCGCCGATGATGCACGTATCGCCCAGCACCACGCCGGGGCCGATGACGGCGTGCGGCCCGATCTTGCAGCCGGCGCCGATTTTGGCCTTGGCGCCGATGACCGCGTTGGGCGCGATTAAAGCCCCCACCCCGATCTCGGCATCGGGTGCGACAGCGCTTGTACCCCAAGTGGGCGCGATATCGGGGTAAAGGTGCGCGGCCAGCATGGCGAAGGCCGCGCGCGGGTCTTTGCAGGTCAGCGCCGCGCAATGGCCCGGCACCGAAGCGGCGAGATCGGCCGCCACAAAGCAAAAGCCCGCCTTGGACTGCGCCAAAGCGGGCAAATGCGTTTTATCCGACAGAAACACCGCATCGCGCGGCGTGGCGTCCGCGAAGGTCGCCACGTCTGCGATGGATGCCGCCGCATCAAGCCCGGCGGGCAGTACGGCCCCGACGATCCCGGCAGCTTGCGCGGCTGAGATCGGCCCGGCTCGGTGGTAGAACCGGGGATCGGGCATCGGCGGCGTTTACTTCTTCGCCGGAGCGACGGCTGCGGCCGGCGCGGGTGCGGCGTTCGGGTCCTGGCGCTGCAAGGTCGCCGGGTCCTGGAACTTCACGGTCGGCAGGCGCTGGTTCAGCTTGGTCAGCACGGGCGCTGTGATGTCCATGCCGGCGTCGACGACCAGGAGGATCTGGCTGCGGGCCAGCACGGTGTTGATGCCGCGCTCTTTCGCCACGTCACCGGCGGCGGCGTAGATGGCCTGGCCGATTTCGGTCATGGACTGCTGGAACGAGAAGTCCAGGCGTTCCTGCTTGTCGCGCACGCGGGTCTGGAAGTCGGCCAGCTTCTTCTGGAATTCGGTGGCGCGGGTCTGGAACACTTCCTGCGTCATCATGGCGCGCTGGTTGGCCAGTTCCTGGTCTTCGGCGCGCAGCTTCTTTTCTTCGTCCTGCACCTGAGTCTGGTACTGGGTGGCGAACTTGTCGCGCTCGAGGCGCACGCTCTTGGAGGCGAGCGAGTCACGCAGGATCAGGTCGGTGTCAACGATGCCAATGATCGGGGCCGGCAGCTTTTCCTGGGCCACGGCGGTGAATGACGTCACAGCGACGGCCGTGATCACCAGTGTTGCTAAAAACTTCTTCATAGTTCCTTCCTGTAGGTCTTTCTTGTCAAAGCGTCATAAAAACAAAACGTCCTAGAACCTCTGGCCGAAGTTCACGCGGAACTTCTGCCGGTCGTCGAAGGTTTGCGCATTGAACACAAACGGCGACCAATCGATCTGGATGGGGCCCACGGGCGACTCCCACTGCACGCCCACGCCCGCCGAGCCGCGGAACTGCGAGGAACGCAGGATGGTCGCCTTTTCGGTCGCATTCAGGCGCTTCAAGAGATCGCCCGGCGCGCCGATGGCACCCCAATCGGTAAACAACTTCGGTGTGATGCCGATGTCCTTCGGCAGCCCCAACGGAATCTTCAACTCGGCCGTGCCGGTGAGGATCCAGTCGCCGCCCAGCGCATCTCCGGTGGTGCCGTCGCGCGGGCTGACCCCGAAATCGTCGAAACCGCGCAGGTTAGTACCACCAAGCTGATAGCGTTGGTAGACCTTAATATCTTTACCGATTCCAACGATGTAGCCCGAATTTGCCAGCAGGCCCAAAACCCAGCCCTCGAGGGGTTCGGCGTACCAGCCCGCACTCAGGCCGCCCTTCACATACTTTTCGGTGCCGCCCAGACCGGCCAGGTCGGTGGACAGGCTGACGTAGAACCCGCGGGTGGGGTCGATGACGTTGTTCAGCTTGTTCAGCGAAATGGCCTGGCTGATCTGTGAGGTGACGGCCGTGCCCTCCTGCTCGCGGATATAGACCGACGAGAAGGAGTTGATGCCTGTCAGCTTGGTCCACGACAGGTTATAGCCGAAGCGCTGGAACAGATATTCGTTGTAGTTGAAGCCAAAGCGGCCGCCGCCGCCGATGGAGCGCGAGGTGAAGCCCGCCTCGTCCTGGTAGTCCTGCTCCAGCGCGAACAGGTCGATGCCCGCGACGATGCGCCGATCCAGGAAGTACGGTTCGGTGAAGCTGATGTTGATCTGCGTTTCCTGCTGCGCGAGGCTGAAGTTGAACTTCAACTCCTGCCCCTTGCCCAGAAGGTTGCGCTGGGTGATGCCGACGTCGAACAAGGCACCCGAGGCCGACGAGAAGCCGATGCCGAACTGCAGTTCGCCGGTCGATTGCTCTTCCACTTCCGCCGTGATGACAGTGCGGTCGGGCGATGTCTGCGACGGCGTGTTCTCCACCTTCACCTTGTCTTCCTTGAAGAACCCTAAGTTCTCCAAGCGCTCCTTCGAGCGGCGGATTTTGGCGGTGTTGAAGGCGTCGCCCTCGGCCAAAAGGATTTCGCGGCGGATGACTTTATCCAGCGTCACCACGTTGCCCTTCACCTCGACGCGCTCGACGAACACGCGCGGGCCTTCCTCGACCTCGTACACCAGATCGATGGTTTTCTCGGCTTCGTTACGGCGTAGCTGCGGGTTGACGTCGATAAACGCATAGCCCGCGTTACCCACCGCATCGGTGATGGCATTGATGGTGTCGTCGATTTCCTTGGCGTTGTACCAGTCGCCGGGCCGGGTCTTGATTTCGGGCTCCAGGCGCGACTTGTCGTAGCCCTTCAGCTTCACGTTGATATCGACATTGTTCAGCTTGTAGCGCTCGCCTTCCTTCACCGTGAACGTCATGAAGAAACTTTCACGGTTCGGCGCCAGTTCGGCCACGGCCGAGATCACCTCGAAGTCGGCGTAGCCGTTCTGCAGATAATGGCGGCGCAAAAGTTCGCGGTCATAGTTCATGCGCTCGGGGTCATAGGTGTCGTTCGACGTCAGGAACTTCCACCAGCGCTCTTCGACCGTCAGCACCACGTCGCGCAGGTCGTCGTCGTCGAATTCCTTGTTGCCGATGAAGTCGATCTTGCGCACGTAAGTGGGCTTGCCCTCGGTCACTTCGTAGACCAGATCGACGCGGTTCTGCGGCAGTTCGATCACCTTGGGCTCGACGCGCACGCCGAAGCGGCCCTTGCGGCGGTAGAGTTCTAGAATCTTCTCGACGTCCTGCTGCACTTTGGTGCGGGTGTAGACCACGCGCGGGCGCAACTGGATTTCGGGCGTGATCTTGTCGTCCTCGATGCGCTTGTTCCCCTCGATCGAGATGCGGTTGATGATGGGGTTTTCGACGATGCGA
>JAEUKM010000154.1 GCA_016793085.1 Rhodospirillaceae bacterium | reverse complement strand
GTGCGGGGCCGCCGCGCATCAGGAAGGTGTCCATGTAGAACTTCATGATGTCATCAGCATTGGGCCCCGCCAGCACCATGATGAAAGGCCGGTCCACAAACGAGGCCGCAGGCGGCAGCGGCGACTTGGCGTGGTCGCCCTGCTCGGCCGTCAGGTACAGGATTTCCTCGGCCGGACCCTTGAACTGCGTGGCGCGGATGCTGTTGAAGGGCGGGTTCAGGTTCTTAGGTCCCCCCACGTGTTTGAACGGCGATTTGGAGAGTTTCTCGAACACCTTGTCGGGGTCTTCCACCAGGATCTCGATGGAGTTCCAGCCGAAGGTCGTCATGGCCTTGTAGCCCGGCACGGGGTCGATCTCGACCGCGCGGATGAACACATCCTTGGTGCCCACCGAATTCATCAGAATGTATGGCCGCCCGGCATTTTTAGGTGCGCCCCAGCTTTTAGCCATGGCCTCCGAGACTTTGCCTTTCTCGACCACTTTATAGTCCAGCCATTCACCGTAGAGTTTCTCGATCTCGGCTACGTTGGGCGCGCCGATGGTGGCGATTTTGATGCGCGTGATCAAAGGCGTCGGCGTCGGCGCGGGCGCCGCTGCGGGCGCTGCTGCCGGGGCGGGTGCAGTTTGGGCAAAGGCAAACCCACTCAGCGCCAGCGACGAAATAACACCAAAGCTGATGAGAAGGCGGCGATGAAGTGCGGTGGTCATGATGCGTCCTTTCACATGGAAGGAAAATGGGCGAAGGAAAGTGGGCTGAATTATTTATCGGGCACCACGGCGACGACGTTGATCTCCCACTTCAGGGCCGGGATCGCCAGCGCCGAGACGCCGAGCACCATGGAGACGGGCTTGTGCCCGGCGGGGAAATAATTGCGGATGCCTTCGTAGACCGGGGTGGGGTCGATCTTGTCCAGATCTACGATGAACACCTGAATTTCCACCACGTCCTTGGGTTCGGCGCCTGCGTCTTTCAGGGCCAGCGTGATGTTGTCGAAGGTCAGCTTCACCTGCTCGGCCAGGCTTTCGGGGATCTTGCCGTCGGCGGTTAAGCCCGCCTTGCCGCCCAGCCTGATTTCCTTGTGATCGCCTTTAATCGTGACGACCTGCGAATAGCCTTTGGGCTCGCTCAAGCCCTTGGGGTTCCAGCGCTTGATTTCCAGATTCTCGGCCATGGCGTGACTTGTCCCTAAAGTGGCGGCAAACAACGTGACGGCAAGACATGTAAATGTACGGTTCCACATGGTTCAGACCTCCTCGATCAGTTCAATTAATTCACCGGCAGCACCCTTCAGCACGGCGCTGCGCTTGCCCTTATAAGCCAGTCCGGCCTGTGCGGCAGGTGCGGACAGGTAAGACGTTTTGATCTCATCCAGGTTTTTCACGCCCAGGCTCACCAGGCCCACACCCGGCGGCAACTGGCCGGCGACCGTGGGGCGCGGGCCGCCGGGCGGCGGCAGGTCGTGCAGTTCCAGCGTGTTGCCTTTCTGGGCGCTGCGCACCAGGGTTAGTTTGAACAGATAATCCTTCGGCTTGCCCAGTACTTCGGCCAGCACCGGAATGGGGTAATCGTAGTCGGGCCCCTTGGTCATGCGGAAGGTGTTCACGTAAAAATCGCTGATGGCCTTCATGTCCGGGCCGTTCACGCCCACCAGGAACATGCGGTCCACCTGCGATTTGGCCACCGGCAGATTGGATTTTTCGCGGTCGCCCTTTTCCACGGTCATGTTGTGGGTGATGTCCATAGGCCCCATCAGCTGCATGGCGTGGATGGAGGCGAAGATGCCGCCCAGCGAGGCCGGATCGCGGAAAATATTCACGCCGCCCGCCTTCATTTTTTTGAACTGCGCATCCAGATCATCGACGATGAACTCCAGCGAGCCCCAGCCGTAGGTGCTGCGCGGATTGAAGGCTGGCGCCTTGTCACCTTGGACAATGCGCAAATACACATCGGGGCTGCCGTCGGACGACAACAGCACGAAGGGCTTGCCCGCCATTTGCGGCGTCGTCCAACTCGAGGCCAAAGCCGGCGCGATGGTTCCCGTTTCGCGCACCTTGTAGTCGAACCACTTCACGTACCAGTCGGCCGCGGCTTTCATGTCCGGGGTGTTGAGGGTGGCCACGCGGAACCGCTGGATCAGCGGCGGGCTTTGCGTCCACGCCGGTGCTGCGATGCCGGTGGCTGCGGCGGCGCCGGTGAGTTTCAGGAACGTCTTGCGGTCGATCATGCATCCCTCCCCAGGGTTCATGCGGATTTAGTCCGCTACTCTTCGATCAGTTCAAGGATTTCTCCGGCGGGCCCGACAACGCAGGCGGCGCGTTTGCCCTCGTAGCCCGGGCCTTTCAGGGTCACGGGGTCGCTCAGCCATTTCAGTTTGAAGGCCTCCAGGCTTTTCACGCCAAAGCTGGTCATGGCCACACCCGGCGGCAATTGGCCATGATGACATGGCCGCGGGCCCGTCAGCGCCGGGTAGCCGTCCATCTCGAGCAGGTTGCCGTGTTCGGCTAAGCTCGCGACCGTCAGCGGAAACTCGTGGCTCGGCGGCAACCCTTGCGCGGTTTGGATAATGTCCACCGGGTTGCCGTTGATGGGGTTGCGCTTCATCTTGAAGGTGTCGCAATACCACTTTTGTGTGTTCGTGATATTGCCCGAAGCCACCACCATGATGAACGGGCGGCCCACGGCCGCACCCGGTTTGGGCAACAGCCCCGTGCCTGGGTTGCCCAGGTCCGCCGTGAGATACAGAATCTCGTTGCCGGGGCCGCGCACCTGTGTGGCGCAGATGGTGGGGTAGCCCTTCAGGCGGCGCGGCTTGCCGACGATATAGAAAGGCGATTTGGCGAGTTTCAGGTGCAGCTTCTCGGGGTCCTCGGCGATGACCTCCACCGCGTTCCAGCCCCAGGTGGTCATGGGGCGGTAGTTGGCCACGCGGTCGATCTCGACGGCGCGGATGTATACATCCGTCTTGCTGGCCGGCTGCATGGTGGCGAAGCGCCGCCCGGTCATGGCCGCCGCACCCCACAGGCGGGCGTGGTCGGCCGTGATCTTGCCTTGCGCGATGGCCTTGTAGCCCAGCCATTGTTTGTAGAGCGCTGTGGCCTCATCCAGATCGGGCACGGCGATGGTGGCGATCTTGATGCGCTTCAGCAACGGTGTCACGGCCACGGTCCTTGAACCCCTCGAATCGATATAAAAATTACCTGACCATGTCCGGATAGTGGGAGCAAGCACAGGCGGCGCAGCGTCAGCAGGGCGAGCGTCACATCCCCGCGAACGCAAGCAAGCGCGGTCAGGCCAGCAGGTTCACCCAAGCGGGCCAGCAGTCCAGCGCCGCCGCCATTTCGGCATAGCCACCGCCCCCCGGGTGCGCGCCGTCGCCTGCTTTGGCTTCGGCGTGCCATTGCTTGAACCCGCCATACACGCTGAGGGTATCGAAGTAGGGAACATTCAACTCGGCGCATAATTTTTGAGTCCGCGCACAGCGTTCAACGTGGTCGTCGATGCGCAAGGTGTCGTCGGCATAGGTGGGCAGGCCCGGCGGCCCCACGAACAGCGCCGGCCAGCGCATGGAGGCTTCTTCCAGAATCACGTTGGTGTTGTGAAGGTGCGTTTCAAGCGGAACTTTTGGCGCGCCGTTCTCGCGCCAGCAGTCGTTGGTGCCGTAACTGAATACAGCAGCGAACTTTTCATCCGGGTTGAAGCGGGCAATGGCTTCGGCGAACCAGGTGTCGCGGACAAGCGTGCTCGTCGCGCCCCGGATGCCGCAGTTGTAGACCGTCAGCGCATGGCCTTTGGATATGGCGGCAGCGCACAACCGCCCCACCCAGCCTTGCGTCGTGGGGTCGCCCGTGCCGTTGACATAACTTTCGCCGAAGAAACAGATGCGCATGAGGGAACCATAAAGCAAAACCGCCGAAGTCACCTCCGGCGGTTTCTAGGTTTCAGTGTCTTAAGCCTTATTGGCTCTTGAAGGCATCCAGAATTTCAGAGCCCGTGGCCACCCACACGTTCTTCTGTTTGGCCAGCCAGCCCAAGGCTTGGTCCAGATACTTCACGCGGTAGTGCAGGCCCGAAATATAAGGCGTCAGGGACAGCGACATGATGCGCCCGCCCTGCTTGGCCGACTCTTTATACAGCCCGGTGAACTGGTCTTTGATCTGCTCCACAAATTCATCTTCGTTGTGTTTGTTGTCGATGATGATCTTGCGGTCGCTGATCTCGCTGGTGTGGGGCATGGCCCACAATTTTCCAGCGTTATCCGGGGCCTTCAGTTCGAAGGGCATGTCGTCGGCGACCCAGTCGCAGACGTACTCGATACCGGCGTTCTTCACGTGCTTTAAGGTGTTCCAGCTTTCCGATTTGGCCGGGCTCATCCAGCCGCGCACCGGCTGGCCCGACAACTTCCGCAAGGTATTTACGCTTTCGGTCACTTGCGCGATCTCGATGGCGTCGTCCATGCCGCCGTAGTGCAGTTTGCCCTGGTCCACGCCCATGGCGATGATCTCATCGCCGCGCGCGTTGATCTTCTTCACCAGGTACGGGTAGCGCTCGGCGACCTTGGAGTTCATGGCCACCGAGGATTTCATTTTGTATTTGTCGAGCAAACGCCAGATGCGCTGAATGCCGACGCGGTTGCCGTAATCGCGCGTCGTGTAGTGGCGCAAATCCGGGTACGCGGTCACCATGCCGCCGGGGGCCTTGAAGGGCTTGGCCGGCTGGTCGAGCGGGAAAAACTCCAGGTCGGTGGTGATCCACAGCGCAACGCGTGCGCCGTTCGGCCACTTTACCTTGGGGCGCTTCACCAGCAGGGACCATTCGTAGAAGTCCTGGTCCATGCCGTAGCGGCGGAGCGGATACTCCAGATATTCCTTTGCGACGGTCATGATTAACGCTCCATAACCTTATCACCCCACCCCCATCCCCTCCCCATCAAGGGGAGGGGCGTAAAGGGCAGATTGATTGCAACAAGAGTTCCCTCCCCCGAAGTGGGGAGGGACAGGGTGGGGGGAACGAGTGAAGCGCGCATGTCTCTAGTCCCCTTTCCGGGCGGCAATGTCGGCCGCGCACGTGTCGTAGCAATTTTCGTAATAGTATTCGGCGATCTCGCGCGCGGTGGTGACCCACACGTCGTCGCGGCTCGTGATGTATTCCAGCGCTTCATCGAAGGCCGCCAAGCGGTGCGGATGGCCCACGGCGTAGGCGTGCAGGGGAATGCACATCACGGTGCCCGACTCTTTGCCTTCCTCGGCCAAGAGATCGAACTGATCCTTGATCATCTGCCCATATCGGCGGGGTGTTGCGTTGTAGCTGTTGTAGACAATGATGTCGTTGATCTCGAGCGAGTAGGGCATTGAGATCAGGCGGCCCTTGTTCACTTTCACCGGCTGCGGCTGGTCGTCCTGGAACAAATCGCAGGTGTAGAGGAATTGGTATTCCGCCAAGAGGTCCATGGTGCGTTCGGTGTGCGTCAAAGCCGGCGCCAGCCAGCCCGAAATACGCTGGCCCGTGGCCTTCATCACCGTTTCGATACTGTCTTCCATGATGGCGCGTTCCTGTGCCTCGTCCATGTCGTAGGAGTAACGCGTGTTGTAGATGCCGTGGGAGAAGAACTCCCAGTTCCGGTCCACGCATTCCTTGATGATTTCCGGGTGGTGTTCGATCAGCGCGACCGACAACGAGATGGACCCGCGCACTTTATATTTGTCCATTACCTCCATCATGCGCCAGTGACCGACGCGGTTGCCGTAATCGCGGTTGGAGTAGAGGTTCACATCGGGGATCGGACGCGGCCAAGCCGTACGCTTGGGGTTGGCGGGCGGGTTCAGTTCGTAGAACTCGATGTTGGGCGCCACCCAGAACGCCACCTTCTTGCCGCCGGGCCAGGTGATCTTGGGCCGGCCTTCGTAAGGCCAATAGTCGTAGAGTTCGAGATCGGGTTTCACTTGCAGCACTCTCCTTACTTGTCATCGCCCGACTTGATCGGGCGATCCATCGTCCAAAAAACGCCATGCCGGTTGAGGTATGGACCACCCGGTCAAGCCGGGTGGTGACGATGGATGTGTGTTGTTTTTAAGGGCGTGTCGTTTCTAGTTTTTCCCACGCAGCCAAGTTTTCACGGTCTCGACCGACTCAACGTCGGCGTACTTCAAGGCAAGATCGGTCAAGTTGGCGAAGTGGTAGCTCTCGTGCTTGTCGGCCACGCATTCCTCGATGATCGTGGTGCGGTAGCCGTGCGACAGACTGTCGACGCCGCAGGCGCGCACGCAGCCCGACGTCGAGCCGCCGGTGATCAGCACCGTGTCGACCTTATGGAACGTCAGCAAGCTAACCAGTGCGGTGTCATGGAAAGGGCTCGGCATCTTTTTGCAGATCACCACGTCCTTCACGTAATCAACCTCGCAGCGCTCGTCGATCTTGGCGCGGTCCGAGCCGAACTTGATGTTCTGCAGGCTGTCGGGCGTGTTGGTGCGCGTGCCCCACACACCGCAGTCCTCGCCCGATTCCATGTAGGCCACATAGGTCCAGATGACGGGCCAGCCGCGTGCACGCATCAGGGCCGAAACCTCGTTGATGTACTTGATCTGGTTGGGGTCGGTTTCGTAGGCCGTTTTATAAAGGTCGGTGCGCGTGTAGGCCTTCTGCACGTCGATGTTGACCAGGGCGGCCTTCTGGCCGAAGCCGAACTTGGCGCGGGCCGGGTTGGCCTTCACGTCCTGAAAAAGCTGGCGCGCGGTTTTGTTGGAAAGTTCCATGGCAGTTGCGTTCCCTATCAGCGGGCCGGCTGCATTACCGGCTTTTTTTATGGACGGAGGACTCCGTCGCGGCGGCGAGGCCGGGGTCGTACTTCTGACCATCCGCCATGATGCCGTCGAGGCCGAGAATAGCGTTCACCTGCGCGAAATCAAACATGCGGTTCCGCATCCGTGCGGTGGACCCGTCACTTTGTAATATATTGAGATACTCACTTGCAGCATGGGCCACCACGCGCACCATGGCGCCCGGGAAAATCACCAGCTTGAAGCCCAGATCGCCCAGCTCGGCGGCCGATTTCAGCGGCGTTTTTCCGCCCTCCACCATGTTGGCCAGAAGCGGCGCGCGGCCCGCGAACATTTTGCCCAGGCTTTGCATCTGTTCGGTGGTCTGGGGCGCTTCGATGAACAGCACATCGGCCCCGGCCTCCACGTAGGCGTGTGCGCGTTCAACCGCCTTCTCGAAGCCCTCCACGGCGATGGCGTCCGTGCGCCCGACGATCACGGTGTTCCTGTCAGCGCGCGCGTCCACGGCGGCCTTTAGTTTGCCGACCATTTCTTCCTTGGAGACGAGCGTCTTCCCGGCCAGGTGTCCGCAGCGCTTAGGATATGTCTGGTCTTCCAGTTGAATGCCCGAGGCGCCCATGCGTTCCAGCAGCTTCACCGTGCGCTGGGTATTCAATGCATTCCCAAAACCCGTGTCGGCGTCGACGATGAAGGGAATGGTAATGCGCTCGCGGATGTGGCTCACCACCTGCGCCACTTCAGACACACTGGTAAGCCCGATGTCCGGCTGTGCAATGCGCGTATAGGAAATACTGGCCCCACCCAAGTAAGCGCACTTGAAGCCGTGCTGCTCGATGAGCAGCGAGGTAAACGCGTCGTACATGCCGGGCGCGACAATGACGCCGGGGGCGTTCAGCAAGTCACGTAAAACTTTGGCGTGGCTCATTGTTGCAATCCTTGGGCGGTATGTCCTTTCGCCATCTTCTTCTTCAAATGCGGAATCAGTCCGCCGTCGGTGATCATCTCCATCAGATGTGCGGGGATGGGATCGACCATATAACTTTTGCCAGTGCTGAAGTTTTGAATTTTGCCTGCAACGGCATCCACACCCACTTTGTCGCCCGCGCTAATCTCTTTGTACTGCGGGAAGAACAGGCACGGCACGCCGAAGTTCAGCGCATTGCGGTAGAAAATGCGCGCGAAGCTTTCGGCCAGCACCGCGCCCACCTTCAGGATTTGCAAGCTCAGCGCGGCTTGCTCGCGCGCGCTGCCCACACCGAAGTTATGCCCGGCGACAATCACGTCGCCCGGCTGCACGGACTTCGCGAAAGCGGCGTCGACGGATTCCAAACAGTGGCTGGCCATGATCTCGTTGGAGGATTTCATGTACAGGCCGGGGGCCAGAAGGTCCGAGTTGATCTCATCACCGAAAATCCACGCCTTGCCGCTCATGACAGAAACTCCCGCGGGTCGGTGATCGTTCCCGCAGCGGCGGCGGCCGCGACCGTGTAGGGCGAGCCCAGGTACACCTCGGCCTTGTTCGAGCCCATGCGGCCTTTGAAGTTGCGGTTGGTGGAGGAGATGCACACCTCGCCCTCGCTCAGCACGCCCGCGCCAAGCGCCGCGCACGCCCCGCAGCCCGAGGCCAGCATGATGGCCCCCGCATCGGTGAGAATGTTCAGCGTGCCGTCGGCGGCGGCATCGGCGTAGACCTTCTGCGTAGCCGGGGCCACCAGCAGGCGCACATTGTTTGCAACCTTGCGGCCTTTCAACACTTCGGCAGCCATGTGCAGGTCCGACAGCTTGGCACCCACGCACGCGCCGATATAGGCTTGGTCGACCTTCACACCTTTGTATTGCGCCACCGGCCCGCTGTTGGACGGCGCATGGGGCGCGGCCACCTGGGGCTGAAGATCTGAAGCGCTAAAGGCATGACGCCCCGCGTAAGCTGCGCCATCATCGCTGCGCCACGCCAGCGCATCGGCGGCGGGTTCCTTCCCGGCGGCGCGAATGGCGGCAAGTGTTGTTGCGTCGGGCGCGATCACGCCCGTCTCGCCGCCCAGTTCGGCGGCCATATTACAAAGTGTGCCACGCTCGCTCATGGACATCTTCGCCACCGTGTCGCCGCCGTACTCGATGGCCTTGAAGGCGTTGTCCATGCCGAGCTCGCGGCACAGGAACAGCATCACGTCCTTGGCGACCACGGCCTGGTTGAAGGCGCCGGTCCAATCCACGCGGATGGTCTCGGGCACGCGCGTCCAGATTTCGCCGGTAATGCACACGCCCGTCATCTCGATGCCGCCGAAGCCCGCCATGTAGCAGCCGTAAGCGCCGCCCATGGTGGAGTGGCTGTCGCCGCCGCAGACGAACATGCCGGGTTGCAGGTGGCCGTGCTCGGGCAGGACAATATGGCAGATGCCTTTCATGTCGTAGAAATGCGGGATGTTGAATTCGCGCACGAAAACGCGCGAGATTATCAAAATCGCCGCCGACTCGGC
>JAEUKM010000147.1 GCA_016793085.1 Rhodospirillaceae bacterium | reverse complement strand
GCCGCGCCCGGTGTGGCGTTGATGACATCCAGCACCTGATCGGCGCTGCTAGCGAGAACATCCAGATCGTCCCCGAAAATTTTAATGCCCACGTCGCTGCGCACGCCCGAGATCAGCTCGTTGAAGCGCATCTGGATGGGTTGGGTGAATTCGTAGTTGTTGCCGGGCACCGTGCGGGCGATGGCTTCCAGTTCGGCGACCAGTTTGTCCTTGGATTTGCGCGGATCGGGCCAGGCCGCGCGGTCCTTCATGATCACGTAGGTATCGGCCACATTGGGCGGCATGGGGTCGGTCGCGATCTCCGACGTACCGATGCGGGTGAAAATACGGTCGACCTCGGGGGCTTTTTTCAGCGCTGACTCCAGATGCGTCTGCATGGCCACGGCTTGGCTTAAGCTGGTGCCGGGAATACGGATGGCATGGAGCGCCACATCACCTTCATCGAGGCTTGGGATGAACTCGGTGCCGAGCCGTGTGGCCAGAAGCCCCGACAGGATCACCAGCGCGCCCGCGCCCGCCACCACAACGCTGCGGTTGGCCATGGCGAGCGTGAGCCAGTCGAGATACTTGGCGCGGATGCGCTGAAGCACCTTGGTTTCGCTTTCGGCCACTGGGCCCGTGACGAACATGGCCACGGCGGCGGGCACGAAAGTCACCGACAGCACTAGGGCGGCCAAAAGGGCGGCGACGACCGTGAAGGCCATGGGATGAAACATTTTCCCCTCCACGCCCGTGAGGGTGAAGATGGGGATGTACACCAGCGCGATGATGGCCACCCCGAAGATGCTGGGCCGCACCACTTCGGCGGCGGCCTCAGCGGCGGTAGCAAAGCGTTCATCGCGGTTGAGCGCGCGGCCGAGCTCGTGCTGCTTTTCGCCGAAGCGGCGCAGGCAGTTCTCGACGATAATCACCGCGCCGTCGACGATGAGCCCGAAATCGAGCGCGCCCAGACTCATTAGGTTGCCCGAGACTTTATTTTGCAGCATGCCCGTGACCGTCAGCAGCATCGACAGCGGAATGACGGCGGCGGTAATCAGCGCGGCGCGGATATTACCGAGCAGCAAAAACAGCACGACGATGACCAGAAGCGCGCCCTCCACCAGGTTTTTCTGAACCGTGGCGATGGTGCGTTCCACAAGCGCGGTGCGGTCGTACACCGTCTTGGCCACAACACCCTCCGGCAGGCTGCGATTGACGTCCTCCAGCTTGGCGGCCACGCGCTGGGCGACATCGCGGCTGTTCTCGCCGATCAGCATCATCACCGTGGTCAGCACGATTTCCTGGCCGTTTTCGGTGGCGGCCCCGGTGCGCAGTTCGCTACCGTCGGAGACCTCGGCTACGTCGCCTACACGCAATGTAAAAGCATCGCTTTTCAGCACCACGATCTGGCGGATGTCCTCCAGCGTGCGTACCTGCCCCGGTGCCCGCACCAGGAACTGCTCGCCGTTGCGCTCGATATAGCCCGCGCCGACGTTGTTGTTGTTGGCCGCGATCAGTTCGGTTAATTGTCGCAGCGTCAGGCCGTAGGCGACCAGACGGTCGGGGTACGGCGTGATGTGAATCTGGCGCGTGTAGCCGCCGATGGCGTTTACTTCCGACACACCGCGCAAGGTCCGTAGTTGCGGGCGCACCACCCAGTCCTGCAGCGTGCGCAAATCCATAGGCGTCCAGCCCGTACCGTCGGGTTTGCGTGCCCCCGCTTCGGGCTCGACGGTGAACATGTAAATTTCGCCGAGACCCGTGGAGATGGGGCCCATTTCGGGCTCGATCCCGGCGGGCAGTTGCCCGCGCACGGCCTGCAGGCGTTCGCTGAGGAGCTGGCGGGCGAAGTAGATGTCGGTGGCATCGTCGAACACCACGGTGACCTGCGACAGCCCGTAGCGGGACAACGACCTTGTGTGATCGAGGTGCGGGATACCGGAAATGGCGCTTTCGACAGGGAAGGTGATCTGCTGTTCCACTTCGAGCGGCGAGCGGCCCGGCGCCTCGGTGTTGATCTGCACCTGGACATTGGTGATGTCCGGCACGGCATCGATGGGCAGGCGCGTGAAGTTGTAGGCCCCCAGAACGGCCGCGGCCAAAACAAGCGCCAGAACGAACCAGCGCTGCCGGATGGAAAAATAGATGATGCGCTCAAGCATGGGGTGGCTCAGTGCTCATGCTCGGCGGCGGATTTGCCGATATCAGCCTTGAACAGGTAGCTGTTCTGGGCGGCATACACTTCGCCGTCGTACACGCCTTCCTGCACCTCGACCCACGTGCCGTCGGACACACCCAAGAGCACGGGGCGCACTTCGAAGTCGGCTTTGCCCATCACAAACACAACGGGCTTGCCGTCGATGGTCTGGATGGCCTCGGCGCGCACGGCCAGCGGCACGTCTGTTTCAGAAACAACGATATCGCCGCGCACCGCCATGCCGGGACGCCAGAGACCGGCCGCGTTATCCAGCGCCACGCGCGCGAGCACCGATTGACTGGAGGCTTCGGCGACCGGCAGCAGCGCGCCGATCTGCCCCTCGCCCGCCACCAGGCCATCGGGTGTGGCCAGGCGCACGCGCTGGCCCGATTTCACCCGTGTCAGATCGCGCGGGAAAATGTGCAGTTCGCTCCAAACTCGGCTCAAGTTCGCCACCTCGAACAGCGGCTCGGGGCCCGTCATTTCGCCGACGTTCTTGTTGCGGGCAATGACGATGCCGTCGATGGGCGACTTCACCTGATAGGCCTGCAGGCTTTCGTTACTTTCGATCGCGGCCAGGGCTTCGCCCGCGGCAACCCGGTCGCCGATACTTTTGCGCACCTCGCGGATGAGGCCGGTGAAGCGTGCGTTCACCCGCGCATGGCCGGTGGAATCCAGCACAATGGAGCCCATAGACGTGACCGTGGTGGCGATTTTCGCGGGCGCGGCGACGGCAGTGACAACGCCCGCTTCTTTCGCGGCCTGGGGCGTGATCGCCACATGGCTGGGCAGGCCGCCGCTTTCTTCATGGCCGTGCTCGTCCGCGCCGTGCTCGTGGCTGTCGGACGACGACCCCGGCGGCGAGATTGCTAAAATGGCCGTGCCCAGCACCAGTGTCGCGGCGGCGATACCCGCGAGGATTTTACGTTGAGGACTTTCGAAGAACATCATTCTGAGAAACCTGTTTTAAGGAGACGCTGCGGCCAAAGGCTGGCCGATCAGGCGTTCGATATCGATGACAAGCAGATGATAAGCGCCCGCAGTGCCGATCTTATCACGCTGCAGGTCCAGAAGCTGGCGTTGCGCCGCATTCAGTTCCAAGAGCGACGAGCGCCCGGCCCGGAAAGCCGCCTCGGCCTGCTCCTGGGCCCGTGTCGCCGCCGGCAGCGCACCCGATTGAAGCAGCTCCAGTTTCATGCGGGCGGCGGCGGCCTGTTCGCGCAGGCCGAACAGCGTGGCCAGCACGTCTTGCCGATGAGCCTGCTCCTCGGCGGCCAAACCGCCCAAACGGCTGCGCGCCTCATCGGCGGCGGGGGCCGCGCGGCCCACGGTACCCATTGGAATCGCGGCCGAGACGACAAAGGCTTGGTCGCGTGTGGCCTGGAAACGGCGCACGCCCGCCGAAACATCCACATCGGGTGTGGCCTGGGCTTCGGCGGCTTTCACCGCCGCTTCGCGCAAACGCCGTTCCGTTGCAAAGCGGGCGATGTCGGGGTTGCGTTCCACCAGCTCCTGCAGCCCGGCGAACGGCGGCAACACGGACGCCGCGAACAGATCGCCACGCGCGGCGCCTGACGATTCAGGGGCCCCGCCCCAGGCCATGACCAGCCTGCCCCAGGCGGCTTTGAGGCTTGAGAGCGCTTGCTGCTCGGCCAGTTCGGCCTGAATGCCGGCGACTTCGGCATTGCTGCGTTCGACCGGCAGGGCAACGCCCGAGGACACGCGCGTGGCGACGATCTGGCGGGCGCGGCCAGCGACCACTTTATCGGCCGCGGCGATCCGCAGCATTTCCTGCGCCTGCAAGACCGCGATGAAGCGCCGGGCAGCATCGGCCATGATATCCAGGCGTACGGCCTGCAAGTCCAGTTCCTGTCTTTGCGTTTCGCTGGCGGCAACCGCCATGCGCTGCGCGCGCTTGTTGCTCAGTTCAAGCGTCGCGCCCAAGCTTAGGGTCAGCTCTGCGTCATTGAAGGCGCCGATGCTGCCGGTACCCAAGATGTTCTCGGCCTCGAGGCCCAGTTTCGCCGCCGGACGCAGGGCAGCCTGGCGTTCGCGCGCGCCCGCCTCCTGGCGCAGGAAAGCCTGGCCCCGGAGGCGCGGATCGCTCTCGGCCGTCAGCCGCAGCACATCCTGCAGTGAAAATTGCGGGGCGGCCGTGGTTTGCGCCTCAGCCGCGCTCCACGTCATCACGCCCCAACACAGAAGGCTTACTTTCAACAGAACCTGACGCATCACACCCATCCTTCGATGCCGAGGGTTCGCCAGAGGCAAACACGGCAATGGGATTATTCACTCCGACGCGGAAATACCGACGTCAGCCAGACAGACTCGTGGTGTGATCAGGCTTTGGGTGGGCGGAAGAGCGCAAACACGACCGTGTTTTGCGCCTGCGCCGTTTGGGGGGTGAAGAACCGTGGCGGGTCTACCCGCTCCAGGTTCAACTGCAGGCTCGGCAGGCCCGCGACGAAGAACTGGCAGTCATCGCACAGCCAGGCATCGAGGTTGACGCTGCGCGTGGCGCAATCCTCGCCGGCTGTCACAACGCCTGCTGTATCGGCGTGGTTGTGCCAGACGTTGTCGCAATGATGATGGCTCAAGTTCGCGCCAATGCTGTTAGCCAGGGCGCCCGAGAGCGGCGACCAGACCAGAAGCAGAGCAGCGATGAGAACCCGAAAGCGCGACATGGCGCGGACTGTAGAACGAACCGCGCGCCCGGGGAAGATGATCTAAATCAATCGTGATCGCCGGCCAAAAGATATGGGCTTTGTTCGCCGGCACGATACAGCAGTGTTGAATTCTCACGGTTTTGCGTTCTTGACCTGGGTCAAAGCGCTGCCGGAGGCCGCGGCTAACCTGCGCATGTTTAATGCAACAGCGCAGACAGGTGAGTCATGGCAACGCATGAAATGTATTTTCTGGCCTACTTTATTACTGCCGCCGTGGTTTTTTTTGGCGCGTTGATTTACGCCGGCACGACTGTCCGTAAGAAATAAGCGGTGCTTTAAAAGCAAACTGGCCCGCCTTCGGGAAGGCCGGGCCAGTCGCCGTGCGTCCGTTATGCCGGACTGATGATACCGCAGAGCGTTACGCGGCGAGTTTCTGACCCGCCGGAAGGGCTGTTTCAGCGACCTTCGCGGCGGCGAGACGGCGTCCTTCAGCGGCACGCATCTCGAGATAGGGTTGCCAGTGCATCCATTTCTTGGTGGCGTCGGGGATGAAGCCCCAGGCGCGAATTTTCGGACCCATGATGAAGATCGTCCACACTTCGGCGCCCTCATAGGGCAGCACGATGCGGTGCTGGTTCCAGCCGTGACGCATCCGGAACTGACCGGGCTCGCGGCGGTAAACGCCTTCAGGCGTATGTTCGTCGTAGCCGCCTTCCAGAATGTACGAGCCCCAGAACGCCCACGGATGGTCGTGCAAACCACCGTCGTCGTCGGACTTCCAGAAGCGGTGAATGGCGATTTGGAAAATGCCGGGAATCTTGATCAGCGAAATCCGTTCCAGGTACGGCTCGGAGGTCTGGCGCTCGGTGATGATCTTCGTCGGCCACCAGGACTGGCGGCGGCGCCACGCTGCAAAACGTTTGTACCAAGGCTGCTGAAGCATCGGAGTCTTATGCCCTCGTGATCGTTTCGAACCGGTTAAAACCGGCTGTTCGTTGATGCATAGATAGGGCAAAGATTTGGGCGAATCCACGGCAAAGCCCAGGTTTTCTGCGGGTTTCAGGGGTACCCCAGCCGCCTGTGGCCGACCGATTCAACGCTCCACAACATCTAGTGTGGGCCCACAAATAAGCATGGGCGGAACAGCCTTAGACGGGTATGAGGCTGGTCCATGGCGACTCAGAAACGACGTTGGTTCCGGTTCTTCGGGGGCATGATTGCCGCCGTGCTGCTGCTGCCCGCGGCCCTGACATTGTTTTTCGCGGTCGTGCCCGTGCCTATCACGCCGCTGATGCTGATCCGCAGCTTCGAGGGACACGGTATCCGCAAAACCTGGACGCCTATCGAAAGCATCTCCACCGACTTGCAGCGCAGCGTCGTTGCCGCCGAGGACATGGCGTTCTGCCAGCACTTCGGGTTTGACACCGCCGCTTTGGAAAAAGCGTGGGAGAGCTACGAGCGCGGCGGCAAGCTGCGCGGCGGCAGCACCATCACCATGCAGACAGCGAAGAATCTTTTTCTGTGGCCGGACCGCACGTTTATCCGCAAGGGGTTGGAGGCGTGGCTGACGGTTTACATCGAAACGCTGTGGAGCAAGCCGCGCACGCTTGAAGTTTATTTGAACATCGCCGAGTGGGGCCCGGGCGTGTACGGCGCGGAAGCGGCGGCCCAGCATCACTTCGGAAAAAGCGCCGCGGCATTAAGCGCCCATGAATCCGCATTGTTGGCCTCGGTGCTGCCCAGCCCGCAGCGGTGGTCCGCGTCGAAACCCGGGCCTTATGTGCGCACGCGCGCCGAGACGATTGAATACCGTGCGGCGCGGCTGGGTGAATACGGCGCCTGCCTGCCCCAGAAAAATTCTAAGCGTTAAACTCAGATCACGGTTAAGTTCAGATCACGATGGCGGCCGTTTCATGCTCCAGAAGACGCATGATGCTTAAGGCGGCCATGTGCGAGGTCTTGGGGTTATCGGGCGAGGGATTGGCGCTGATCTCCAGACGCAAGGAGCCAAAACCGCCGTCGGCCTCGAGCCGGTGAACGTTTTGGGTCACGTTGGGGTCGGCTACAAGCGTGACGCGGGTTTTTTCAAAACCGATGCCCGCCAGCGCCGCCGTAGCGGCGACGTTGGCGTTCTTGGGAAACGCGAGCGCCGCTTCGCGCGCGTTGCCGCTGAAGATGACCGTGGGTGTCGTGATCTTGGACAGGTCGTGGGTTTTTTCGGCGGGCGTGCCCGACCAGGCCTTCGGCGGCTTGGAAGATTTCAACTCAACGCGGTCGATGCCTGCAAGTTTGCCCGCAGCCAGCGAATCAACGCCCGGCAGCGCGCCGGCCGGTAACTTTACTTGCGCGGTGGAATTTTCGGCGGCGGCTTTAATCTCATCCCACAAGGCCTGATCGGCCAGGCTGCCGGTGGAGACGATGATCAGATTGAACCCGGCCCGCAGCACCGCCGCACCATGGGCCTTTACCGCGCCGTGACCGGCCGCTTCCACCACCAGATCGGGCTTATGGGCCAACAACTCTGGCAGCGTAGCGACCAGCGGGTGTGCGCCGACGGACGCCGTATCGGAGGGCAAGCCCAGGGCCGCCGCCACCTGATACTTGGCTGGGCGCTCCGCGCAGAACTGGGCCACCAGCTTGGCGATGGCGCCGTTGCCGAGAAGGGCGATTTTCATGGCGTCTCCGACGATGGAAAAAAGGATGATGGGGCGTAGCCGCAAAGCACAAGCAGCGCAACCGCTATTGCTGCAAAGCAACCCCCCGGCCATGGCAAAGCCCTTCGCACAGCGAAACGCACAACCTTGGACGTGGACCGGAAAAGGCGCGTGGCTATGATGCCGCAACACCCGCACGCGCATCACTTGCATGAAAGGACGCCGCCATGCTGAAAGCCAAACGCAAAAAAGCCGCAGCAAAGAAAGCAAAAGCCAAAAACATGAAGCTGTTCTACTCGCCCATCCACGGCTTCATTCACAAGGTGCTGGTGGTGGCCCATGAAGCGGGCGTCTGGGACGAGATCGAGTTTGTGCCGATCTATCCCATGCGCGACGGCTATTCGGTGGCGGCCATCAACCCGCTGCACAAGGTGCCGACGCTGGCCCTGAAGGACGGCACCGTGCTGTACGGCAGTCAGGTCATCGCTGAGTATTTGGACGCACGCGGCAAGAAGAAAAAGCTGTACCCCAAGAACGGCCCGGCGCGCTGGGATGCCCTGCGCCGCCTAGCCCTGGCCGACACCGTGTTTGAAGTGACCGTCACCATGGCGCTGGAGAAAGGTGAAGTGCCGATGCGCGAAAGCGTCTTCGCTTGGTACTGGCCGAAGGTGGTGCGTGCCCTGGACCAGATGGAAAAGGATGCGGCGCGCTTGAAAAGCTTCGATGTCGGCCAGGCCGCCACCCTGCATGCCTTGAGTTACCTCGACCGGCAATTGGGCAAGGGCCTAAAGCCGCCCGTGCCTGTTGGCTACAACTGGCGCGACGGCCGCCCGAAATTGACGGCCTGGTGGAACAAAGCCTTGAAGCGCCCCTCGGTGACGTCACACTTCAATAAGGACTATGTGGGTCCCGATACGCCCGAATTTGCCGCAGCCCAGGTGGCCGAGGTGCTGAAGGCTCAAGGCAAGACAGCCGCATCGCGCGATCCGCAGAAGGTGGACTACCACTATTTGGGCTGAACCGAGGGTGACGCCCTGAAGGATCAAACAATGCCGGTCTTCAAAACGGGCTTCTTCTGCATCATCGTGCTGGCCACGTTGGCCGCCGTATCGGCCTGCGATGACAAAGCCCCGCAACCCACCGTAGCGCCGAAGGCTGGCCCCAGTGCAGGCGCGGTGCTGAAGGATTGCGAAACCTGCCCCGAGCTGGTGGTGATCCCGCCCGGCGGCTTTATCAAGGGTTTCGACGGCGGCGAGCCCGAACGCTACGAAGGCGCGCCCCATGCAGTGAACATCGCGTACAGCTTTGCCGTCGGCAAAACCGAAGTGACCACGAGCCAGTTCCGCGCCTTCATTGAGGATACCGGCCATGTGACCAATTCCACCTGCAACATCTGGGACGGCAAGACGGCTTTCTCGACGCCCGACACCGGCTGGAGCAACCCCGGCTATGGCCGCGCGCCCGCCGATAACGAACCCGTCGCCTGTGTGACGTGGCTGGACGCCAAGGCCTACGCGGCCTGGTTGTCGCAAAAGACCGGCAAGACCTACCGGCTGCTGACCGAGTCCGAATGGGAATACGCGGCCCGCGCCGGGGCCACGACGCACTACACCTGGGGCGATGACCCTAACGGCGGCTGTGCGGTGGCCAACATCGGCGATGCGGCTACCAAGGAATTAAAACCGCCCCTTACGCCGCGGCCCTTCACGCCCGCGACATGCAACGACGGTTACCCGTTCATCGCGCCGGCGGGCGCGCTCAAGCCCAATGCGTTCGGCGTCTACGACATGATCGGCAGTGTGTGGGAGTGGGTGGAGGACTGCTATGTGTTTCCCTACCCCGCGAACACGCCCACCGACGGTAGGGCGTACCTGGGTCCGCAAGGCTGCGACCGGCGTGTGACCAAGGGCGGCAGTTGGGGCAGTGCGCCTGAACGCCAGCGGCCCACCTTCCGGGGCCGCGACCCCGAGACCTTGGTCTCGCAGGTGTTCGGATTCCGTATCGCACGGGAATTATAGGGACGAGTCAGTCAGGACCGCTGCCCAAAGCACTGCTGTAAAAATGGTATATAACTGAAATTATATAACATTATTAATACTTTAATGCGTTCACTTGACGGACGAAAACCTGCTTGCGAAGGTAGGCCATGTCCGACGCCCCGGCTCGCAGGTCCGACTCGTTTTCCGTGCGCTCGCTCGAGCGTGGTCTGGACATTCTGCGCCTCCTGAACCGCCACAACGGCCTGACGGTGACCGAAACCGCCGAGCAGGTGTCGCTGCCGCGCCCGACGGCATTTCGTCTGCTGCGCACGTTGGAACGGCTTGGCTACATCTTCCGCGACGACGCCGACAAAAAATACCGCCTGACCGCGCAGGTGCGCAGCCTCAGTCATGGATACGACCAGGAAGAATGGCTGCCGAAGATCGCACGGCCCATCATGGTCGAACTGTGCAAAAAAATTATGTGGCCGGTGACAATCTCCACCAACATGGGCTCGCAGATGCTGGTGCGTGATTCCACCCACGACTTGAGCCCCTTCGCCATGTGGCGCCACCGCGGCGGGTTCACCATTTCCCTGCTGCACACCTCGGCGGGCCAGGCGTACCTGGGGTTCGCCAACAAGGATCTGCGCCAGACGCTGATCGACCAGGCCCTGCTGGATGATCCCAATTCCCTGACCAAGGCCGGAACGACGCTTCAGGCCTATCTGCGCGGACTGGATAAAGTGGCCATGGACGGCTATGCCGCCATGAAGGTGCCCGACCAGAACCACTGCGCCGTCGCCGTGCCGGTGATAGTCAACGGCGAGGTGTTCGCCGCGCTGGGCGTTACGTTCTACCCGACCGCCATGACCCTGAAGCAGGCCGCCGACAGTTTTGTCGGGCCGCTGAAAGAATCCTCGGGCCGCATGGCCAGAGCCTTGGAAAGCTGGCGGGCCGAACGCGCGGCCTCCGACAAAGATTAGCAGTCCAGGCTTTTCACGAAATCGATCACGGGGGCGCCTTGCGCCGCAAGTTGTGCAGGCGTGGCCGTCAGCACATCGCCTTCATAAGCCGGGGCCCACAGGTGCGCGCCCGGAATCAGCGCTGCCGTTTCGGCGCGGGCCAGCACCGGAATTTTTAGCCCCGGCAATTTTTCGGCAATCGGATAATTCCAATAGGCCGTGAAGGCCAGAT
>JAEUKM010000091.1 GCA_016793085.1 Rhodospirillaceae bacterium | reverse complement strand
GAGAGAAAGCCGCCCTGCGGTAACAGGGCGGCGGATGGAACGTGGAAGAAGCAGCCCTTACAGGCTGCGACGAATCCACTTGTAGACCTTCAGCAGCACGTACACGCCGAACACCGCCACGCCAACAGCCGTGATGTCATCACGGGCGTCATCGATGGCGCTGAGGTCGAGCGTCGACTGAGCGAAGGCCGCACCCGACGCCATGAGCGCGAAGGCGGTCACACCGGCCTTACGGCCGAACGAAACGAGGTTGGTACGGTTCACGATTGCACTTCCTTTCAATCAAGAACCCGGCGCATGGCTTTCATTGCGAAGCCAAGGAGCCAAACGCCAATAATGGCGGCCGCTACTTGCCACGCATCGGACACCGACAGCGCCGGGAAAAAGCCGGTGTCCTCTACCCAGACGGGGACCGCGCACGTTTCGGTGGACTCGGTGTAATCCGATTCCTCGCACATGAGCTTACGCACGGGACTTCCCCTCAATGACGCGGTCGACAGCGCGATGCAGGATGAGCAGCGCGCCGACGACGGAAGCAGACGTAGCCGCCCCGGCAGCGAAGCCGAAAACGAATTCCGCCCACATGAACACGCTTACCCGACCTTGGCGGGCGGAGCGGGCGGCACGGCCGCGACGGCCGGCTTGACCGGGGTCAAGTCGATGTAGCCCAGTTCCAGCCCGTCGAAGCGAGACACGCGGAAGGAGGAAGGGGCCAGATCGTAGACGCCGGGGGCGTAAGCCGGTTTCTGGCCAATGGACACCTTGAACGGGCGTTCAATGCCGGGCTCAGACTCGAAAAACGCCCACTGTTCCCGGATGACGCGCTTCACACCGTCGCGTTCATACGGTTTCTCGGTGACGTTGGGGGACTTGATCACAATGCGCATGGCATGGGTTCCTTGTAGGCAAAGACGCGCCCCGCTGCGTCAATTGAGACCTTCCACGGCGAGCGGAGCCATTCGCCGGTGTCGCGGCGGGCGTAGCCGCCGAGCGTTTTCACGGTGTCGCAAATCGTGGGCCAGAACTCGCGGACCCACAGGGGCAACTTCCACCAGCGGACCTCTACCCTTGCCGCTCTAGAAGCTCCGCCGAGGCCGCACATGCGAGCCCCGCGGGGAATGTGCTGCGCCTGGACTGCATCCAGCTTGCTGGCGTACTTGGCCACGTAGCCGATGGCGTTGCGTGCCCATTCGATGCGCGTCATCCCATGGGGCCACCAGCCGCGCTTGTCAGGCTTCGGGAGCGTGCGCCCCTTCGGGAGCCACACCAGCACGTGGTAGTGCGGGCGGTTGCGCTTGGTCAGTTCTAGGACCCACACATAGCGCGCCGGGAAGCCGGCCCGCTGCGCGAACTTGCGCAGGGAGGCGAGCAGATCGGACACATGGCGAGCGCCCCAAGGGGCGTCATCGCGATAAGTGAGCGTCACCATTGCCCAACGACCCCGGAAGCCACCTTCCATAGCCTCGGTCGAAAGCAAGCGGGACCCGGTAATGACGGTCTTTCGCATCCTGCGGACGCGGGCGCCGTGGGTGTCGATCTGAAACCGCGTCCCACTTGTTGTAGAAGGGACAAGCCCAGTAGAACCGGCCCCGTCAGCCACGGCGGGTAGCCTCGGCCATCATGGCGTTGTTCAACTCGGTCTCGGTTTCTGCGATCACCCGATCGAGCATTTCCTTGTCGAGCCGGTGCCAGTGATTCAGGCAATCAAGAAAGGCGGATGCGCGGCCTTCCAGATAGACCACGCGGGCATCACGTAGGACGGCGGTAGGCTCAACCACGCGGGCGGTACTCGCCGCGACAGATGACGATGACCACCAGAGCGCCGACAAGGGAGGCCAAGGCGATGCCTTGGAACAGCAGGTCCGCAGTCATGTGGAATGGTCCCGTTGCGTATTCGGTCGAATACTGGGGACCTATGTACACTGATGAAGGCAGCCCGTCAACAGGTGAAAACGTGACTACCACGGAAAGGCTATTGCGGGCAATCGACGCCGCGTTCCCGTACACCAGTGACGCCAAGAAGGCCGGAATAATCGGGGTGTCCCGGCAGGCGTTTTGCAACTACCGAGCAGGCATACGGAGCATGGAGGATGCCGTCATAGTCAGAGCCGCTCAGGCTTGCGGGATGAAGGCGAAGCCGTTCGTGATCGCATCGCACATCGACCGATCAGAGGATCGGCAAGAGGCGGCATTTTGGGAGGAATGCTAAGCCTCGCCGGCGTTCACGCCGTGGGGGGTTTTCGCCTGCCAAGCGCGCAGCGTAGGCAGGGTGACAAGCGGGGGGGGAAGGCCTGCGGCCTTTCCCCCCTTTGTCATCCACGCGAAGGCGTAGCGCGCTTGTAGGGGTTATAGAGACCTTCAAAGGCAATGCGCCGGCAGATGCTGCCGGGGAGGTCATAGCGCGTGCCCTGTTCCGTGCGACAGATGCACGTACCTTTGTCGTGATTGATGACGCACATCGGAATTGGCAACTCCGAAGGAGACAGCCCGTCATAGATGGGAGCGGACCACGGCATGGTGGGAACCCTAGGAGTATGCGCGGCAATCCATTCCTCAGGGGTGGCGTAGCTGCGTTTGCCCTGCGGCGACGGGGCGACAGTGCCCGGCAACGCAACGGGGGTGCGCTGTTCTTCCTTGACCGCTGCCGCCTCGGCGGGATCGCGGAGAATCCAGTACCCGAGCGTGCCAAGCACAGCGACGGCCAGCACAGGGAACAGCAGCACTCGAAACGGGATGCGCCGCTTCACGGTATGAAGGGACGCGGACTTGTAGAGCTCGAAAACGTCCTTCGGGTAGCGCCATTCGACTTGCAGAGCCTTGGCGCGCTCGCCGCTGCCGTTGACGTCAGTGACCGCCGCACCCCAACGCCAGACCGATGCATGGTGGGTGCCGAAGCGCCGGGACACATGCTCATGCTCAGAGACCAACGACCGAACGAAGGTGTCAATCTGCGTAGGGCCTTGGGTGACAATGATGAAGTCAAAGCCCCGGTGGCGATGCTCTGCAAGGTTTGCGACTGGCGGGATTGGTGGCGTCCCCGGTTTGTTGCGCGGGTAGTGACGCCATGCCTCATCGACAACGACCAAGGAGCCATCGGGAAGGTCAGCCCAGGTATGCGGATCGGCGAGCGGAAGCACGCCGGGAATGGTCAGGCCTTCGATTCCGCAGACATATACGGGGCGGGAGCCGACGGCAGCGCGTAGCCGTTCGACGGCACGCAAGGTCTTGCCTGCGCCGGGCGTGCCGGTGATCAAGGTAATAGGCATGTCAGACCGTCCGACGACGCAGGACGAGGCGCGAGGCGAGGCGGGCAGCGTAAGCGCTGAACAGCATCGTTACGGCCTTGTCAACGTTGAGGAACGCCAACGCCGCGAGAGCTTCCGCGCCGGTCTCGCTCATGTATTGCTGGATCAACGCCATAGCAGGATCGAGAACGACCTGATAGCTAGCGAAGCTGATGCCGAGCCAAAGAGCGGCCGAGACAATCCAATGGCCAGCACGCGACCCAATGAGGCGCGAGAAGGCCGCAGCTAGAACAGCAAGCAAGGCGGGCATGGTCAACCACTCCCCAAGATGCGCATGCATTGAATGGCGGCGAGCAGCAACACGAGCTGCGCGCCGATAGCGAGAAGGTCACAGAGCATCGACAGATCGACGTCAACGGTTCCGCCTGTCAGAGATAGAACGAAGCCGCCTTCGAACGGACAGGAACGCGCACCGCCGAGCCAGCCCGCGCTATCAATCGTGGGCACATCGTCAATGGTGACGGTCTCGAAAAGCTGATCCGGGGTGTAGTCCGTGCCGAGCGATTCGTCCGCGCCGGTGACGTCCGTCAAGGCCTCGACCGCGCAACGAGTCTCGAAAGTTTGTTGGACGACTGCGCATTGCACAGTGTCCCCGGTGCAGATCGGCGGAGACTGGCAGGAGCCACCACCGGACACCGAGCCATCACCGTCACCGGGGCCGCACTCGCCTTGATCGTCGCGGACTTCGCCCGGGTCGCACTCGTTTTCGTCGGTGATTTCCTCGCACTGAGTGCCGTTCCAGAACTCGCCCATAGGGCAGACCGAGTTGCATTGACCGGTGGCAGCGTTCCACGTTTGGCCCGCAGGGCAGTTGGAGACGCAGACGCCACCTTGCGGACGCTGGCCAAGCGGGCAAACGACGCTGCTCGAGCAGGCACCGTTAGAGCCTCGCGTTTGACCGGGCGGGCAGGCATTGACGCAAGAGCCGGAGATGCGCTCTTGACCTGGGGGGCACGTTCCGCCCGACTCGCCATCGCCATCGCCGTCGCCGTCACCGTCGCCAGTGCATTGACCATCATCACCGCGAATCTCACCGCTAGGGCACGGCGGTTCGTCGCCGGGAGTGTCGCCGTTGCCGTCATTCTCGGAATCGGACTGCCAGTCCGGGCCGTCAGATTCGTGCACTTCAACGTTGGGAGAGTCGCCGCCGTTTGTGAAGTGGAAATTGTTGATGGTCGGGCCCCCGTGATCGGTAGGGACCGGCGGATCGGCAGGAGCCGGCGGCGGCTCATCGCTGCCGGATGCGCAGATGGCGTCTTGCGTGCCGATGTCGCAATCGCCGGGATCGTCGGGACCGTCGGGCGCATCGACGCAAGTGCCGGCGTCGGTGCAGAACTCGTCCCCGTCGGTGGTGACACACTCCGCGCCATCGCACGATTCGTATTCGGGATTCGGATCAACCGGATCGTCGGTCACGGGATCATCGGGGTTAGTGACGCAAGAATTGCCATTCTTGGAGAACACGCCGGTGCAGCCCGCGCCCTCACTGGGGGGAATGCCGGGGCCAACACCACCGCAGAAGCCTTCCCCGGTGAACGTATACTGACAGTCGTCCTTGCAGGTGTTGGCCGGCATCGTTTCCATGCCTTCCTGCGCGTCGAAGCTGAACACGGTATCGCCGCCACCGGAGCAGTCAGGGGGAGGCCAGGAGCAATGCCAGCCATTCCAGAAGGGGCCATATCCCACGTTGGCTTCGATGGAGACAGTGAAAGGCGCTGCCCACGGGGGGCCCGCACCGGGAGTCTTGCATTGGTAGGTTTCGTGGGGAGCACCGTGGTTGATAGCGTTCTGGGTGTACCAGTCGGCAGCGGAGGAGCATTGGGCCATGCATTCGCCGCTGGTGTCGCAGTTACCGCCAGAGCAGGCAGCGCGAACATCGGCAATCCCGACGATCCACAGAAGGAGAGCAAGGCCGATTAGTCGGAAAGAGCGATCCATGCGCCCCCCAGCATTGCAATGAGCAGCCACCAACCCATCATAGGGAGACCCTCCGAGAGAGAAAGCCGCCCTGCGGTAACA
>JAEUKM010000265.1 GCA_016793085.1 Rhodospirillaceae bacterium | reverse complement strand
CCGTGCCGCAAATTCCGCCGGTCGCGGGTTCATCGCAGTTCTATACCCTGTTTGTCGATGCGCCTTTCGCGGGCTATGCACAGCATGTGCTGTGGAGCCCGCAGACCAACTTGCTCAGCAATGTTTCGGGTTGTGATAACGGGGTTGCGGACACGGGCCGCTACATCAACAACACGCACACCACGCTGATCGCGGGGTATACCAGCTACGTCCTGGTGCACAACACGGGAAACAGTGACGCCAAACCCACCTTCAACGTCCACGACGCCCGCGATGGGGCCGAGATCGGCAGCTTCACCACCGCCGCCAACGTCAAGGCCCACACCTCGAACCTGGTGAAGGTCAGCGACGTGCTGCAAACCCTGGGGCGCACACCCGACAGCACCCAGTATCACCTGAATTTGATCATGAGCACCAACTTCACCGGCTTTGCCCAGCACTGGGTGGTGAACGAGGCCTTGGGCATCGTCACCAGCATCGCGGCCAAATGCGATATCTGAAACCGCTGCTTGGTTGATGCCAGCACGCGCCTTCAAATTTGCGGCATCAACGGCCTAGACTTCCGTCATCACGCCTGTCGACGGGGGACGCGACAATGAAATTTGCGCTGATAGCGGCTGTGGCCGCGTTATCCATAAACGCAGTCCGGGCGGAAATCCCCGATAAGAATTCTGGCCCCAAGGGCGAAGCGGTGTGCGTCGGCCACGAGGCCAACCGCGATCTGTATTTCCAGGTGCTGGATGTGATCTTCAACAAGCGCGACCTGACCCGCGTTGAAGAATTCTTCGCGCCCGAGTTCAAGAACCACAACGCGCCCGCCTGGGCGGCGCAAGGACCTGCCGCCATACGGCAGTACCTGCCCATGCTGGCGGGCGCCTTCCCCGACCGGGCGGTGGTGCATGAATTCGTGTTGTGCGACGGCGACTATGTGATTGCCCGCACGCACGTGACCGGCACCAGCAAGGGCCCCTACATGGGCCAGCAGCCTACGGGCAAGACATATAAAGTGACGGGCACAGATATCTACCGCGTGAAGAACGGCAAGTTCACCGACCGCTGGGGCAACGAGGATGCGTTGGGCATGATGCAGCAACTGGGCTACATGCCCGACCGACCGCCGCTAACCTCAGAGAACAAAGAAGAGAAGAAAGAAGAGAAGAGATAGGAGCACACCATGAGAAACGCATTTGTTGTTTTCGCTCTGGCGGCTCTGGTGAGCAGCGCGGCCCTAGCCGATTCATTGGACAACCCGGCGGGCATGGACCCCTCGTGCAAGGGTCATGAGCAGAACCGCGAGACTTACCTGAAAGAGCTGGAGTGGGTGGTGAACGGCGGCCGCATGGAGCTGATCGACGAACTGATCGCGCCAGAGTACCGCAACAACAGCGCCCCGCCCGGGGCCGCCCAAGGGCCCGACGCCATCCGGCAGTACCTGACGATTCTGAAGGCCGCCTTCCCCGACCGCAAAGTGAAGAACGAGATGCTGCTGTGCGCGGGCGATTACGTGATCGTGCGCTCCACCGTCACCGGCACGTCGAAGGGCCCCTACTTCGGCCAGCCGCCCACGGGCAAAAGCTACAGCGTCATGGGCACGGACATTTACCTCATCAAGGACGGCAAGTTCCGGGCGCGCTGGGGTAACGAAGACGCCATGGGCATGATGCAGCAGTTGGGCTACCTTGCCCTTGAACGCCCGGCCTTCGCACCGGCGGGCAAACCACCCGATAAGAACCCCTGACCCGCGCTTGACGGAAATAAGCCTAAACATTCCCACCCTGAGAACAGCGCGCCTGACCTTGCGCGCGTTTCAGGAGCCCGACATCGCCGGCGTCGTGGCCATGTACGCCGATGAGGACTTCTCGCGCTTCATCACTTTCGACGGTAAACCTTATGGACGCGAGAATTCCTGGCGGTCCATGAGCAACATCATGGGCCACTGGGCTTTACGCGGTTATGGCATGTGGGCGGTGGTTGAAACGGCCAGCAACGATCTCGTGGGCTTCGCGGGCCCGCACTTCCCCGAAGGCTGGCCGGCAAAAGAAGTGGGGTGGGCCATCGGCAAAGATTACTGGGGCAAGGGCTACGCCACCGAGGCGGCACAGGCGGCCATGGACTATGCGCGCACCGCGCTGAAGTGGCCCCACGTGATCCACGTCATCAACCCGCTTAACACACGTTCCATCACCGTGGCCGAGCGTTTGGGTTCGGCGCGGGAAGGCCAGTGGATCCGCGACGGCAAGGAACTGTGGCTCTACGGCCAGGACTTGAAGTAAGCCCGTTTTATGGTCGCATTTCTCCACGCTAAGTGGTGTCCACTTGTCGGGGAAATGCTCTAAACGCGTTTACGCAGCAGTGCCGCATAGAAGCCGTCGAGCCCGCCGTACGTGGGCCAGTGGCTGGGCAGCGTACGCAGGTCGCACCGGCTGTTGAGGAACTCCAGCGAGCCGCCCAGTACCGAGGCCGGCACCGGTTCGCGGGTGAATTCGGGCATGTCGGCCAATGCGGCTTCGATCACGTGCTCGCCTTCGTCGGCGTTCAGCGAACAGACACTATACACCAGCACACCGCCCGGCTTCAGCATCTTGGCCGCGGCCGTCAGCATGGCCCGCTGGCGGCCGGCCTGACGGGCGATGTCGCCCGTGTCTTTCAAATAGGGCAGATCGGGGTGGCGGCGGATGGTGCCCGTGGACGAGCACGGCGCATCCAGCAGCACCGCATCGGCCAGTTGCGCCGGCTGCCATGTCAGCACATCGGCGCGCACAGCGTCCGCCTTAAGATTGGTGCGTTTGAGGTTTTCAGCAACGCGCTGCAAGCGTTTGGATGAATCATCCACGGCCGTGACCACGCATCCGGCAGCGGCCAGCTGCAAGGTCTTGCCGCCAGGGGCGGCACAGAGATCAATCACGCGGCGGCCCTTGGCCGTTCCCAGCGCGTTCAGCAGAATCCGCGCGGGCAGGGCAGCGGCGGCGTCCTGCACCCACCAGGCTCCTTCGGCGAAGCCCGGCAAATCCTCGATACGCCCGGCATTGGTCAGACGCAGCGAACCCGTGGGCAGCACGTCGGCCTTCAGGGCTTGGGCCCACGTCAGCACGGTCGCATCGTCTTTCAGCGTCAAATCCACGGGCGCTTCGTTCAGATGCGCTGACCCGATCTCGCCTGCGACACCGGGCCCATACTGCACACTCAAACTGTCGCGCAGCCACACAGGCGTGTTCAGCGCTTCCGCCTTTTGGCTTTTGACAAGCGCCTCGCCTTTTTCCGAAACACGGCGCAGAACGGCGTTTACCAATCCTGCGAACTTCGCCTGTGGCCCGCGCTTGATCATCTCCACGCCGGTGGCGACGGCGGCATGGACAGGCGTGCCCACGAATAGAATTTGCGCGGCGCTGAGACGAAGAACATCCTGCGTCAGCGCGGGCGGTTCGCGGTCAAGATACTTGGCCAGCACCGCATCGATCTGGCCCAGGCGCCGCAAAGTGGTGGCCGCGAGCAGGCGCGCAAAGGCGCGGTCGCGGTCTTCCAGGCCCCGTGTGGCCGCATCGAACTGCTCATCGAGGGCGCGGCCCTGGCGCAGGCAGCCATTCAGAAGCTTCAAGGCC